>CANQEC010000011.1 GCA_947594335.1 uncultured Lachnospiraceae bacterium | reverse complement strand
TCTTTGCTGACCCTGGTGATCCCGGTCATGACCGCTCTCTCCAGCCACGGGTTGCTTTTAAGCGCCGCATTCAGCAGATTTCTGATAAATGAAGCGAACTCTTCCCAGTATCCATACATATAAGCTTCCTGCATGGGCGTGTCGTACTCATCCAGCAGGAGAATTACTTTCTTTCCATAAAAACGAAACAGATAACCGGACAGAGCTTTCAGGGAATAAGACGCCTCATAGTCCTCCATATCCACGGAAATGTCAGCAAAATCACGTTTCTCGTTCTCACTGAGTACGCAGCCCTCCAGCAGAAAGCGATACTGTTCATAAAGATCCTTAATAATACGGCAGATTTTCTTGCGGGCCTGCGCAAAGGAGGTTTCCTTTACATCCGCAAAACTGAGAGAAATCACCGGGTAAGTTCCCTGCAGATCACGAAATTTTTCATGTTTCCAGACAGACAGTCCCTCAAACAAATCCGTGCGGCCAGCGTAATTTACAGAAAAAAATTTCTCCAGCATGCTCATTGTAAGTGTCTTTCCAAATCTGCGCGGCCGGGTGATCAAAGTGACACTGTCTTCGTTCTCCCACCACTCCCTGATAAAATCTGTTTTGTCAACATAAAAAAGGTTGTTCTTTCTCAGAACCTCAAAATCCTGATGTCCGATCCCCACAGTCCTTGCCACTACAATACCCCCCTTATTTTCTGCACGTTCAGGAATACACAGAAATGCTGTTTTCGCAGCTTCAAACTACAGTCCTTCCAGCTTTTTAAACAAATTGTCTGAAAATTTTCCTGAACTCAAAGAGAATGCGAACTGTATCCCGCAAACTCCCCGCTCAGATTAAACGCGTGATTCATCGGCCCGCTGCCCTTGCCCAGATCCAGCATAGCTCCCAGCGCACCGGAAATGTAATCTTTGGCTCTTTTCACGGAATCTTCCAGAGGGTATCCTTTTGCCAGATTGGACGCGATTGCCGAGGACAGCGTGCAGCCGGTCCCGTGCGTATTGGGATTGGGAATGCGCTTTCCGTAAAACCATTTCACTTCGCCGTCCGCATACAGCAGATCGTTTGCGTCATTTACGCTGTGCCCTCCTTTTAAGAGCACGGCGCAGCCATAGCATTCATAGAGCCTGCGGGCCGCTTTCTCCATATCCGCCTCACTGTAAATCTCCATCTGAGACAGGATCTCCGCCTCAGGAATATTCGGCGTGACCATATCGGCCAGCGGCAGAAGTTCGCCTTTCAAAGTTACAACCGCCTCCGTCTCCATCAACGCGGAACCGCTGGTCGCCACCATAACCGGATCGACCACGATATTTTCCGCCTTGTATTTTTCAAGCCGATCCGCAATCACCCGGATCAGCGCGGAGGAGGAGACCATCCCGATCTTCACGGCATCCGGGCGGATATCATCAAAAATCATATCGATCTGCTGTCCCAGAAATTCCGGCGTCACCTCAAAAATCCCCGACACCCCCATTGTGTTCTGCGCGGTCAGAGCTGTGATCGCACTCATCCCGTAAACACCGTTCATCGTCATCGTCTTCAGATCGGCCTGAATGCCGGCGCCTCCGCTGCAGTCGCTGCCCGCAATCGTCAGTGCTGTTTTCATTTTGTGTCCTCCTGCTCTCTCTTTCACCCGCTATCCCTCAGTCAGCAACTCACATCTTGAGAAATCTCCTGAAGTATTCTCATTCACAAATGTTCTTCATTTCTACACTCAGGTTTCACACGCTTCATGGCACTCTGAAAATTCATTTCTGTCCACACTTTCATCAGTTCGCTCAGCCACCCGGAAGTCATCAAACTTTCTTCTTCAGGTTTTTTCAATCCGATCGGGCTGTCTGCAAACCATCAAATCATTTTTCCCCTCTCCTGTCCGTTCAGGATTCCCAAAAGCTATCAAATTATTTTTTTCATGCCCTCACCATCTCCCGGGCAAGCGCCGCGAGCTCCGCCGCAGCCGCTCCGGGATCCTCCGCTCCGAAGATCGCGGAAACCACCGCAACACCGTCAACGCCGCTCCCGGCAAGCCGCATCAGATTACTCCTGGAAATACCGCCGATCGCCACCGTGGGAATATGCACCGCACTGCAGATCGCCTTCAGCGTTTCATAAGACATTGCTCCCGCATCCGTTTTTGTGGAAGTGGAAAACACAGCGCCAAGTCCAAGGTAATCCGCTCCGTTTTTCTCCGCTTTGAGGGCCTCCTCCACCGTGTGAGCCGAGACTCCGATGATCATGTCCTCCCCCACCCGGGCACGCACATCGGATACCGCCATATCATTCTGCCCCACATGGACGCCGTCGGCTCCGCAGGCAATAGCGATGTCCACATTATCATTGACAATAAATGGAACATGATAGCTTCTGCACAGCGTGGCCATCTCCTTTGCTTCCTCCAGGAAGGCCCTTTCATCAAGTTCCTTTTCACGGAGCTGAACGCAGGTCGCTCCGTTTTTCAAAGCTGCCTCCACCTGCTGATACAGACTCATCTTCCCGACCCAGGCACGGTCTGTCACCGCATAGAGCAGCATGGTTTTCTTATCACATTTCATAATTCGCACCTCTCTCCAAAGTTTCCTTCTGCACTCAAGAATTCCCTTTGAAAAGTATACCGCAGCTTTCTCCGAAAGTACAGCCAAATCAATCCGCCTCCATCTGCTTCCGCAGATAGGTTCCCACGATATGCGAAAAGCTGCTGATATTGCGGATATAGGTAAATTCCTTGCCGAAGATCTTTTTCTCCACGTAAAGATCTTCCTCGTCCCCCACAAAAATACCCAGCACGGCGACTCCGTTGTTCCGGGCCCTGCGCACCTCAAACGCGGTATCTTTGACTGCTTCCTCCCCCACATAGGGCGCTGGTCTCCTGCTGCCCGCCCGGTTCGATCCCAGATGATTCGGCCTGCCGTCGCTCAAGATGATCAAAATCTTTTTCTCCTCATCACGCTCATGCAGAGCCGCACAGACCGTGCGGATCGCCAGCCCGTCGCGGTTTTCGCCGATCGCGTGAAACTGCAGGATGTTCTTGTTGCTCTCCGCCGGATCGTCATAGTCGCGGAAACAGTGCAGAATCGTGTAGTCCCAGAACGAGCAGAAGCTGCTGACACGGTGCGGAATCCCGGCCTCGCTCAGGGCCTGGCTGATAATATAGCCCTGTGTCGCGATCTGCGGCTGCCGGATCGCCTGAGAACTGCTGCTGTCAAGCAGAATATCCACCACAAAGCTGTTGTCCTCCCGTTTCCTCTTCAAATCAAAAAGTTTTCCGTCCTCTGTCCGGCCGATTTTCCACAGCCGCGTCGGATTAATCTCTCCGTAATCTGCGCGGCTGGACTCCTCATCCAGACGCATGATCTTCACCTGCCGGAGCATCGCCGCCAATACATTCACATTTCTGCGGACGGCATGCTTCTTCGTATTAAAATACAGCTCATTTTTCATATGCTGCATATGCCCGCGCAGGTACTGGGTACTCTTCAGCGCGGGATTCTGCAGGATACCCGACGTAAAATAGAGGGAACACCGACTGTGAATCCCGGTGCACAAACGGTGATTCAGCCGTTCTCTCTCCAGCGGCGTCACGCTGCACTTTCCGAAATTCCGCTCCATGTAATTGTAGATTTTTCCAGCCGCCTCAGGATCCGGCTCTGGAATTTCCTCTTCCTGGATAACCTGCGGCGCTGATCTCCTGACCTGCTTTTTGCGCTTCCTCCGCATGCGGACCATTTCCCGCTTCATAACATTCATGTACTCGTCCAGAACCGTCTGAATCTGGTCGTCCGAAAGCTCCTGCATCCGCTGATACTCCGCCAGTTCCTCGATCGTAATCGAATTGATCTTCTGGAAATTTCCATGCGCATGCTCAAAATCCGGATCAATCAGCGTATTGTAAAGCGCATCGATAACCTGGATCACCTCATCTGTATCCGCAGCTTTAGCCAGCCCTTCCATCTTTTTCAAGAACGGCAGAAGCTCCGCCGGACAGTCATCCTCCCTGCCCAGAAAACGCCGGATCAGACTTTGCCGGAGCCGGTAAACCGCAAGCGCGGCAGGCGCTCTGTCACCGTCTTCCGGCCCGTCATCCATTTCCAGAAAGTCCTCAAACGCCTGGCGGCGGATTTCCTCCACGCCGCTTCGCTCCCTGCACACAAGAGGATACGCCGCCTCATCCACACACAACTGGATGAGCTCCACAAGCAGCCCTTCGTCCGCCCCCAGCATCCGTTTCTTCATCGCATACAGCGCAAGCTTCTGTGCGTCAAAATGATGCGCGAAGGCTCCCTGCTTGATCGCGTCGTAGAGCGCCAGAGATCTCGACTGGACAAAAGTCTCCGCATCCGGCTGCACCTCCAGCGAGTAATCGCCGCTGATCGTCCAGAAAAGATTGCGGATCCTGTTCTCGATCTCCAGCCTGTGATCCTCCAGCTGCTGCTTTGTCATCAAAACATCGGCTTCTTTCATGTACGTCACCTCTCAAACGCATCATTCCTGGTTCGGCCTCGCGGAACCGAAACGCGGATCCGAAGCCGGCAATAACTCAAAAACGTCAGCTCTCGTCCAGCTTTGCGGAATCCTCGTGTTGGCGACGTCCTCCTGGATCTCCTTCTCGAACGCGTCAAAACTCTTGTTCAGAATACCGATTCGAACCGCTTTGGCCGGCGAAAGACCGGAACGGATCGTCTTGATCCCGGCGATCAGCCCGCGAAGATCCAAAGACTTCGTGGAGATTTCGCCGTTGTCAGCTTTTCTCTGCAGATCAAGGAACAATCCGGCAAACTGTGTCAGCGCCTCTTCCTTCATGTCCGGAAAACGCTTCCGCAAAAGGAACGTCAGCGTCTCCTCGTCCAGCTTCGGCATATCCACCACCAGGAAGCGGGACACCAGGGCCTCGTTCAGTTCGCGGGTACCCGCATAGCCCTGGTTCATCGTGCCGATAAACCGGGCCGCCGGATGGAGCAGAATCCGGTTGTAACCCGGAACATCAATCCTCCGCCTGTGGTCGAGCGTAGCATGGAGTACGGAAACCGCGTCGTTTTTCGCCATGTTGATCTCATCCAGAATACCGAATCCTCCAAATTCTGCGCACTGATATACCGGTCCCTTGCGAAGCTGCACTTCATTGTTCCGGAATGTATCCGTCCCGATCAGGGAAGCGCTGTCCGTATTCACATGAAACGAAATATCATAGGCCGGACGGCCGAAAATCCAGGACAGCGTCTCACAGAGAACATTCTTCCCCGTTGCCTTTCCTCCGGACAGCAGCAGATTTTCTCCCTGCAGAATCGCGGTGATCGCGATCTCCAGCGTATCTTTTCCATAGAATGGCATCTCCGGATCCGCGATCCGCTCCTCAACCAGCGGATCCACTTCGTACATCTTCCGAAATTCTTCCACCTGGGAAATCAGCTCCTGTGAGATTCCCTGTTCCTGTAAATAATTCTGAATGTGATTTTCTTTATTCATGTTTCCTATCCCCTTGTTGTGTTTAATTATGCTTTTTCTACCACTCATCTGATTCTTCAAACTCGCGAAGTTCAATTTCCTCCAGCTCCTTCGCCTCCTGCAGACGCGCGTAAAGATGTTCTCCGACACACTTTACCGCGTTCGGACAGGTCCAGACACAGTCCATCTGGTCATTGTAAAAGAAATGTCCGCACTGACTGCACTCAGTACACACATCTGTGGACATCATCTCCACAATGTTTCCACAGTCGGGACAGACCTTCTCCAGTATTTTTACTCCTTCTTTTCCCTGACATCCTTCAAATAACATACAATAGCCTCCCTTCTATCCTTAGCAGTGTCAAAAACTACCCTATCTTTCCTGATTTTCACAGATTCTGAAATCCCGTTTTCAGAAATTGGTCCACGGCCTGCTGAATCTCCGCCCATTCCTCATCCGGCGCGTCAACATAATGCTTGCAGATCGAGAGGCAGCCGTTGATCTGAAAATGATACAGCGCCTGCAGAACCTTTTCCGAACAGCCTGACTCCTCCTTCAGCCTGTCCGCCAGACGGTCTTTTGAGATATCCGCTACCCGCCTGATTACGTACGGACGCAGCGAATCAGAAAAAAAGAGCGCCTGATACTTTTTATTTTCCCTCAGGAACTGGCAAAAAGGATATCCGCATTTTTCTCCTGCCGAAATCCCGCATCCGATCTGCTGCAATACACTGTGAGAATTTGCCAGCGCGTCGTCAAGCAGTTCTTCCACAACCTGGTCAATCCCGCTGTAATGCAGATAAAAAGTCCCTCTGTTGATTTCCGCCTCTCTGCAGAGTCCGGCCACCGTGATTTCCGCGAAATCTGTTTCCCGTAAAAGCTCCAGCAGAGCATCCTTAATAACCATGCGGGTGTACATGGTACGGCGATCCGTTTTCCTCGAATTTTTTTCTTCCATAATACTATACGCCTCCTCTCCCATAGTATTTCTCTGGCATCGAGTTATTACATATCTGTATTTTTATAATCACTATGTTTATAATTATATCTATCCGTATATTTCCTGTCAAGATGTTTGTTTTGCCTTCACACAAAATGGTTCGGATACAGAGCATCCGAACCATTGTTTTCTCCAAATTTTTTATTAAAGCCGCACCACCCTCAGATGCAGAATGCAGCATAGAGAGGAACCGTTTTCCTCCCATCTTCAAAGCCAAAATTTTTTGCTGATAATTTGATCGCATAGTCCGGTTTATAAGTATCCATATAGATTTTCAGACTTTTTGCTTTCGTATTATCGGCAGACTTAACCTCAACAGGGATGAGCCGTCCTTCCCGCTGAATCACAAAATCAATTTCCGCCCCGCGCGCGGACTCCCAGTAATAGGTCTGATATCCGTTTATCGTCAGCTGCACATTCACATAGTTCTCAGCAAGTCCGCCTTTAAAATCATCCAGTTCCTCTGTCATATAAAGTATGTCGCCGGCGGTGAGATCTTTTTTGGCACAGAGCAGCCCCAGATCAGAGACATAAATCTTAAACGCGTCAATATCCCGATAATTTTCCAGCGGCTTTCTGACCTGTTCAACCTTGTACACCTGCGACACAATCCCGGACAGGCAGAGCCATTCAATGGCGTTCTCAAACTCAGAGGCCCTTCCGCCTTTTTTCAGCAGCTTATATTGAAAACGAGTATTCTTTTTTGAGAGCTGCACCGTGATATTGTCATAGGCGAGACGTGTCTTCTTAATCTCATTCAGGCTGTTATATTTGCTCATATCGTTCAGATAGCTGATCAGAATCGTATCCTGCGTATGACGGACAAGAATAAAGTCTTTCGTACTGGCATACTGCATCACGCATTCCGGCATGCCTCCAACCACAAGGTACTGGCGGTAAAGCCGCATTGCCGTATCGTGCAGCACCTGCGGCAGAGGCGTATCCGTCCGGAAACTTTTTCTGATCTGCTCTGCCAGAATATCCTCCCCCAGAGCTTTCATAAATTCCTCCAGATCCATAGGATACAGCGTCTTTATATCTACCTTTCCTACCGGAAAAGAAAATCTCGCTCTGTTCACCGCAACGCCAAGCAGACTCCCCGCAGCGATCACATGGTAATCCGGAGCATTCTCGCAAAAATATTTCAGCGCTGTGAGCGCTCTCTCGCAAAGCTGTATCTCATCAAACACGATCAGTGTTTTTTCTCTTACAATTGTCTGACCCGCAATGTGCGATAAAATGGGAATCAGATAATCCGGGCTGATATCCTCCTCAAAAGTACTGTTCAGTTTCGGGCTGGTCTCAAAATTGAAATACGCCACATTTTCATAGTGGGTGCGCCCGAATTCAAGAATAGAGTACGTTTTGCCGACTTGCCGCGCTCCCTGCAGGATCAGAGGTTTGCGGTGTCCGCTTTCTTTCCATTCTTCTAAAAAATGCATGATTTTCCGATACACAGACAGCCTCCCTTTAAATTCAAAACTCGCTTGCGAGTTTTGCGCGCGGGATTCGGGTCTGCATTAGCAGACATCTTCAGCTCCGAATCCCTGCGTTTTTAGTAAAAGAATAGCAAATTTTCATGTAAAATTCAATGGATTTTTTCTTTATTTTTATATCAAATTACATGAATATTTGTTTTCATTTCCCAGGCAAGTTGAAAATATTACTCCAAAATAAACCTTATTTCCGGACGTAAATTATAAAACTTTTCCGGCAAAAATCACACGCCGCGCAGAATATGGCGCCCGGACAGCTCCTTTTGCAGCCTTTTTCTCATGACCGTGAAGAATATGATCGCGGTAAACACGGATCCCACGATATCAGAAATCGACTCGACATAAAAAATATTTTCCAGGGACGCCGCCAGCGGCAGAACAAACACACAGACGACATACAGACTTTTGCGGAACAGCGACATCGGCACCGCTTCCCTCACCTTACCCATGGCCGTCATTCCGTCCACCAGCGCAAACTGCACCGCAACTCCCGGCAGGCCGATCGTGTACTTCCCTATAAAATCCGCGGCGAGCTTTCTCTGTCCGGGGTCGCTCAAAAACAGCTTTACAAACGCTTCTGCCGCCGTCCTGGACACCACCAGGAGGACAAGCACATAAGTCAGACACAGGAAAAACACATACCGAAAGCACTGCATGATCTTCTCATAGTTCCCTGCCCCGTAGTGATAGCTGAACAAGGTGCCGCAGCCGCTGGTGATCCCCTGTCCGGGACAGCCCACCATCACCATAAAGCTCTGCACCACCGCAGAGCAGGCTATGTAAGTATCTCCGAGCTCTGCTCCTCCGTATCTGCGAAGCTGCATGTTCAGCAGGATCACGATCAAATTATCATACACGGTGATCACAAACGGCATTGCGCCGATCGCCAGGATCGTCCTGACGATCTTCAGACGGTATCCCCCAAATCCGACCCGGATTGGCATATCCTTTCGCTGCAGCATATACAGCACGAACAAAAACATCAATATCTGGGATACGACCGTCGCCGCGGCAGCACCGGCAATCCCCATATGAAACACGTAAATGAACAGAGGATCCAGAGCCACATTGCAGAGCGCGCCAATCACGACGGAAATCATCCCCTGCTTCGCGCGGCCCTGCGCAAGAATGAACTGATTCAGGCCCAGTCCGCACAGGGAAAAAAACGTGCCGGACAGATAGATCGTCAGATATTTATCCGCAAACGGATACAGGATGTCGCTGCATCCAAGCAGATAGAGCAGCGGCCTTTTCAGGCTGAAGATCACCGCCATCACGCCGGCCGAAATCAGCACGAGCATAAGCAGTGCGTTGTTTATCGCCTTTTGGGCCGTCTCCTGATCCCTTCTTCCCATGCTGATGCTCATACAGGATGCGCCGCCGATCCCCACCATCGCGGAAAAGGCGGTCACTGCTGTGATTAGCGGCGCGCAGATCCCGACCGCCGCCAGCGCGAGGCTCCCGTCCCCCGGCATGTTCCCCACAAAGATCCTGTCCACAATGCTGTACAGAATATTAAAAAACTGTGCCGCCATGGAAGGGATCCCCAGCCGCAGCACCAGTCTGGAAATCGGTATACTGTCAAACTGCTGTTCCATCTCAAACTTCCTCCTATCTGCTGTTCGTCATATACCTTCTCATTCAAACGATTTCTGTCTTCTTTTTTCTGTAACTTCCGGGCTTTATACCTTCCCGTTTCTCAAATATTTTACTAAAATTCAAAATTCTGCGCAATACATTCCTTTCATGGGAATAATAATTTCATTGACAACAGGAGATAAATATAGCATAATTATTTTATAAATATTGAGCGGGGGACATAAATGTACTTTGACTGGGATGATAAGAAAAACAAAACCAACAAGAAAAAGCATGGTATTTCGTTCGAAGAAGCCAGTACGGCGTTTTTCGATGATAATGCGATACTGTTTGATGATCCGGAACACTCCGAACAGGAAGACCGATTCCTGCTTTTGGGCATGACAGAAAAGGCAAGGGTTTGTATCGTATGCCATTGCTATCGGCAGTCCGATACGGTAATACGCATTATATCAGCAAGAGCAGCGACCGGGAAGGAGGAAGAAAGATATGTTAGAGGAATATGATATTGACCGGCTGAATCCGAGAACTAACCCCTATGCAAAAGAATTGAAAAAACAGGTTACAATTAAGATATCGCCGAATGTTATCGAGTATTTCAAGGAACAGGCGAATAAGGTTGGTATGCCTTATCAGACGCTTATTAACTTATATCTGTTGGATTGCGTGAACAATAAGCGGGAGCTGCAGATGACGTGGAAATGATCGCTGCGGTATAATCAGGCTGAGATTTTGCATGATAGCATTTCTGTAAAATAAATCGGAGATGCAGAGTATATTACAGCAATATGTAAGGGAGCCGGAAGCTAATCAAATTTAAAAAGTTACAAAATACACGGGATCCCGCTGTTTTCTGAAGAAAATAGCGGGATCCCTGCATTCTGTCCAGGCATGAGAGGCTTCAGATACCGCCGCGCACGTCCTTCACAAGAGCGCGGAATCCGCTTACCATCACGCCCGCATCCATGCCATATGTTACCATATCAAATCCCATCTCATAATAATCATTGATCCAGGCCGCATTCCCTGTAAATATCATGGAGAATTTTCCGGAATTTCTGCACGCCCTGAGAATCCTTTCGAATGCCTCCAGCATTCTCGGATCCTGGAAGCTGCCCGGAATTCCCATGGAGATCGACAGATCAAACGGTCCCACAAAAATGCCGTCGACACCTTCCAGAGCGGTGATTTCTTCAATATGCTCCAGGCAGCCCATCGTCTCGCACTGCGGTATCAGGAGCGTCTCCCGGTTCCAGTAATCCATCTGCTCCTGCAGAGGCAGAGAACCCGGATGGCCGAATGACCACCTGTCCTTGCGGCTTCCGCTGAAACCGCGCTTTCCGATCGGGGCGTACTTTCCGTATTCGATCAGCTTTTTTACCTGATCCACTGTCTCAATGTACGGAACAATCAATCCGGCGGCGCCCTGGTCCAGAAGCTTTAAGATTGCGGGTCTTGCGATCTCGCGTACACGGCAGAGCGGCGCAAGCTGGGAGCTTTCGGCCGCGCGTATGCACTCCAGAGAAGATTCTACATCAAACGGGCCGTGCTCATTGTCTATGATAATAAAATCCAGGCCTGTCTGTCCCAGTGCCTCCACAACATTGGCCCCGCCGAGCTCCACAAAAGTACCTAACGGCTTCTTGTTTTCCTGCATCATTTGTACTAACTTATTCATCATTCATCCTCCAAACTATATATAATGATGCTGGGGTCAAAAGGAATTTTGCCCCCATGATGTCACGAATTTCTCCGCAGACGTCAGAATCCCCTGCCCCTGCGGCGTTTGAAATCTCTTAATAGTAACCTGGTTCAGTTCAATCCAGGCCCGCGCCCTGCATCGCACTCAGGGCCCGCTCTGTATATCTCTTGTAAAATCCTTTCCTGGCCGGCCTTGGGATAACGCCTTTTTTGCTGCGTTCTTTCAGAATGGCGTCCGCCTCCTCGGGCGTGACGGATCTGCCGGCCACGCCAACCAGATTCAGACTGCGGTTTTCAATATCGTAGCAGATCATATCTCCTTCCTCAATAAACGCAATCGGTCCTCCGGCAGCGGCCTCGGGACTGATATGCCCGATCGCGGCTCCTCTTGTAGCACCGGAAAATCTTCCGTCCGTGATCAGCGCGACATGTCCGTTTAAGGTCTCGTCACAGACAATCGCCTCCGTTGTCATCAGCATTTCCGGCATCCCGCATCCGCGGGGCCCCTCATAGCGGATCACAATCACGTCGCCCGGATGGATTTTTTTATCGACCACCGCCTGGTAGGCCTCTTCTTCCTCGTTGAATACTCTGGCCGGGCCGGTAAATACCCTCTGCGAACGGGCCACCGCGGAATATTTTACAACGCTTCCTTCCGGAGCAATATTTCCTTTCAGAATCGCAATACTTCCTTTTTCGCTGGCTTTCTCGACCGGAAAGATCACGTCGTCGCGGTCAAGATGGTAATTATTCAGATAACCGATATTACGTCCGAAGAAATTATCCTTCTGCAGATCCTCCAGATTCTCTCCAAGCGTCTTCCCGGTCACCGTCATCACATCCAGATCCAGCATGTCCTTCAGAAGCAGCTGAACGTACGGTATACCGCCCGCAAACCAGAAGCTTTCCGTCAGATGCTGGCCGCTCGGCGTAACATTTCCAAGGTGCGGAACCTGATGGTTGATCTCGTCAAAAAGCTCAATCGGCAGTTCATAGCCAAGTTCGCGCGCAATACTCGGAAGATGCAGCGTGGCATTCGTGCTGCCCCCGATCGCACTGTGGACAATGATCGCGTTCCGGAATGCGGCGGGAGTCATAATATCGGATACTTTGATCCCTCTCTCCACAAGATTCATAACCGCACGGCCCGCCTGACGGGCGTACCGCAGAATATCTGTCATTGTCGCCGGAGCAAGCGCCGATCCCGGCAGAGCAAGGCCGAGCGCCTCCGCCATGCACTGCATCGTGCTGGCAGTCCCAAGGAATGTACACGCGCCGACGGACGGACATCCCGTCAGGTAATAATCCCGGATCTCCTGGGGGGAAATGGCATCTTTCCTTTTCTGACGAAGCGAAATGTCCCCTGCCACAAGACTGGTGGTCTGGTTCGGACCGGGACGCATACTTCCGCCCGGCATGAAAACAGTGGGAATGTCCATGCGGGCCGCCGCCTTTAAATGAGCCGGTATCGATTTGTCACAGCTGCTGGAAAGAATCATGCCGTCCCAGGGAACCGCGCTGGCATGCACTTCCACCATATCGGCAATCGCCTCACGCGACGCCAGAACGATGTTCATGCCGTCATGCCCCTGCGCGCAGCCGTCGCAGACATCCGTCGTATGATAATGAGCCGGGAAACCTCCTTTTTCATAAACGCCGAAGCCCGCCTGGGCTGCCAGCTGATGCAGATGTACACTGCCCGGATGTGAATCTCCGTATACATCCTCAATCAAAATCTGCGGCTTTTGGATATCCGTATCATCCCATCCGCTTCCCATCTCGAGGGCATTAAACTGCGCCCACCAGAGACGTTCTTTTGCGCTTTTCTGTGTCATTTGAATCTCCTTTCCTGTTCTGCACTCTGCCCATCCTCTGAAAATTTTTTCTGTAATGACCGGCAGTAAATTTTCTGCCTCTTCCGGCATGAATATGCCAAAATCAGTATATCATGGTTTCCCCTTCAAAAAAACAATTAAATCAAAAAACTCTGTTTTTATGGCCGCGGGATATTGTCGCAGGGAAAATTAATTATAGGGAACGACTAAACGATTTTCGTTTTGCTCGTTCCCTGCGCCGAATTTGTGCCGCTCAAGCGGCATTTTTCCACTTCAAATTCGTGCGCATCTCCACTCCGTCAGATTTTTCCGGCTGAGAAAAAGGCTCAAAACTTGACCGTTTCCTGACTTTCAAATACTATACTCATAGGGCACCCCGTAACTCAACAGGGTAATAATGAACCTGGGATCCATCTCAATAAATTTTTGCAGCAGACCAGAAACATCAGGGGGGATTCTCATGAACTGGAAGATATTGATTGTTGACGACGAACCGTCGCTGACGGCGCTGCTCCGGCGGCAGTTTACAGACTGCGGTTATACTGCATTTGCGGCAAATAACAGTCTGGAAGCCTTGAAATTACTGAAAGAACAGCCCGACCTTATCCTGCTGGATATTAATATGCCCGGAAAGGACGGTCTGGCATTTTGCCGCGAAATCCGGGAATCCGTCTCCTGTCCCATTCTTTTTTTGACAGCGCGGATCATGGAACAGGACAAACTGGCAGGCTTTCGGGACGGCGGGGACGATTATATCACGAAGCCCTTCAGCCTGGCGGAGCTGACAGCGCGTGTGGAAGCACATCTCAGGCGGGAACAGCGAAATAAAGTTTCTTCTGCCCGTCTGACTTCCCATGGCCTGACGGCGGATCTGTCCGCAAGGGAACTGTCCTTTGAAGGAAAAGCCATTGCGTTCACCAGAAAAGAGTTTGACATCATTGAACTGCTGTGGACAAATTCCAGTCAGGTATTTGACAGGGAGCGTATCTATGAATCCGTATGGGGGCTGGAGGCGAACGGAAATAACAGCGTCGTAAAAGAGCATATCCGGAAAATAAGGGCCAAGCTCCTTGAAGTGACCGAATGGGATTTCATTGAAACAATATGGGGGATCGGATACAAATGGAGAAAATAAAAAATATGCCGCTGAAAAAGGCCTTTATTTATGTAGTCTGCGGCGCCGTCCTGTGGATTGCCGTATTATCCGGCTTTACGATTTATGGCTGTTACCGTCTGCAGAAAATGATTCTGCCCGTTTCCAATGAAGCAGTTCTGACAATTGTCAGTACAGATCCAGGCGGCAAAAAAAGCGAGCAGCAGCAGCGGTTTGAATTTGGAAAAGAAACTTCCATTCCGGTAGGGTTTGCGGTGGGAATCAACTATGACAGGGGGCCTGACCCTGAAAAATATGCCGCAGCAGAGGAAAATCTGGCGGTCGAGTTTACCGTGGACAGAATTGACAACAATTTTACTCTCCTGTCTCCCAGACGGCAGCTTGCCTATACCATATTGTCTGCTGCAAAGATCGTTCTTCCCCTGATTTACGCAATCGCGGGAATCCTGCTGTGCTCCGCCTGGTTTTACAGGGAAAAACTGCAAAAGCCCATTCAGATTCTGATGGAAGCATCCGAAAATATTGCTCATGAAAATCTGGATTTTTCTCTGAGCTGCGGCAATCGGGATGAATTGGGCACCCTGTGTGATTCTTTTGAAACGATGCGCCAGGCCCTTGTGGAAAAGCACCGTGAGCTTTGGGGTATGGTCGAGGAACGGCGGCGGCTGATGGCTTCAGTCGCTCACGATCTGCGCAACCCGATTTCCATTATGGAAGGCTATCTGGAATATCTGCGCACTCATATTCCAAAACAGGATCTAAGCAGGGAAGATATGGTGAGTATGATCGACCAGACTTTTGAAGCAGCCGCCCGTCTGAAAAGATACACGGATTCTTTGCAGGATATTTACCGCATAGAAGAACAGGAACTGAGCAAGACGGCAGTGCTGCTGCCGGAACTGCTGAATGACATGGCGGAAGACTTTGAACTGCTGGCCGAAAAAGAGCAGATTCGGCTGACTGTCACAAACTCCGTACCGGCCTGCCGGGTAAAACTGGACGGACAAATATTTTACCGGATTTTGGAAAATATATTCGTAAACGCCCTCCGTTTTGCCAAAACCCGGATCCAAATACAGTTTTCACTGGAAAACAATACACTGACGGTACAGATTACGGACGATGGCCCAGGCTTTCCGGAATCCATCTTACGGCAAAATCGGTTTGTGCCGATCACGACAGATCAAACAGGAAACCATACCGGATTGGGTTTGGCAGTCTGTTCCGTATTGTGCCGCAAACACGAAGGCAGCCTGAAGCTGGAAAACCAGAACTGCGGCGGAGCCTGCGCAGTCATCCAGATTTTTGCCGATAAAATTTGAAAACCTTCCCCTTTCCTGCCAATAAATTTTGAAAATTTGACCCTTTCTTGACTTCTGATCTCTAAACTCTTTTTATCACTTCGAGAAAGGAGAGTTTTTTATGTCAAAGAACAAACATTTTTTATCGATTTTACTGGCGGGCAGCCTGCTCTGCCTTTCTGTTTGCGGGAATCAGGCTGCAGAAAATCTTTTCGCCGAGGAGAAGGAAGCAGAAAATGCTGCGGACAGTTCCCCGGACAACCTTTTTTCCGATACGGAGAATCTCTTTGTGGATGATGCAGAAAATGCTGTGGATGGTTCCCCGGGCAACCTCTTTGCCGATACGGAGAATCTCTTTGCTGAGGATGCGGCAGCGGAAAATATTCCGCACGGTTCCATCGTCCACGGATCTGACAGCAGGACTTTTACCTATACCGGAGGGACCCTGAAACTTCCGTATTACGCCGAAGGAAGCGGGCTTGGAGCAAACTGCGGCTTTCTGCTTTTTCTGGACGGGATTCCGCAGCCGTACCGGATCGAAAGCGAGGGATCCTGTGCATATCTGCACCGGCTGAGCCTTACGGACAGTATACGGAAGGATTTCTCGTTTTATCTGGAACCGGTCACAGGGAAAGCGGGAGAAACGCTCACTCTTACTATTTTGAGCCTTACTCCGCAGTCTTTCGAAGGGATAAAAGAGCTGCCCCTGGGAGCTTCCCAGAATTTTCTTGAAAACTATGTCACTCTTGCTTTTGAAACTGACGCCGTTCCCACACAGCCTGCCGAAAACAGCAATGCCTCGATTCTCAGAAGCCTGTCCATCTCAGAGGAAGAACTGACTCCGGAAAGCATAGACAGCTATTTGTCGGACGGAACGGGAACGCCGGCAGCCTCGGTCAGTGAACTGAGCACACAGGTTTACCAAAACTGCTCCCTTAGCGAAGATAAAACGGAGCTTTCCCATATCCTCCTGGGGCATCCCGGCGTCCGATACCGCACAACCCTGTTTCTGGATTACGTCCCCCTCTGGTACGAAGGCTCCTGCTGCGTGGATCGGAACCTTAAGAGCGGACTTGCCAGCCGCCTGAATGTAAGGTTGAATTCCGGTGCTTCGGACAGAATACATATTTTAAGTGTTCTGTCCGTTCCCCGCAATGCGTCCGATTTCCCGGACGATGTGCTGATAACAGAAATCTGGTCTGCAATTTTAGGGGATACGCAATGAAAACAGAATTTCAAAATGTCAGCAAATATTACGGCCGCAAATGCGTCCTGAACCAGTTCACCGCCACACTGGAACATGGGGTCTATGGCCTCCTGGGGCCAAACGGAGCAGGGAAGACCACGCTGATCAATATTTTTATCGGTATCCTGCAAAAAAGCTCCGGCAGTCTGCTGATTGACGGACAGGATGTGGAAAAGCTGGGAACCGAATTTTTGAACCATATCGGCTATCTTCCCCAATATCCTCAGTTCTATAAAAATTTTACCGTGGAAGATTTCATGGCCTACATCTGCGGCCTGAAGGATATTCCGAAAACCATCGGCAGGCGGCGGACAGAGGAACTTCTGGAAATGGTAAATCTCACAGAACACCGCCGCAAGAAAATCGGCGCTCTCTCAGGAGGAATGCGCCAAAGACTGGGGATCGCCCAGGCGATGCTGAACCGTCCGGATATCCTGATCCTCGATGAACCGACTGCCGGGCTTGACCCGCAGGAGCGCATCCGCTTCCGAAACCTGATCTCCCGGTTCTCTGCGGATCGGATCGTGCTTCTGGCCACGCATATCGTACCGGATGTGGAATTTATTGCCAACGAAGTGCTTCTGCTGAAAGACGGGATTCTGCTGAAACAGGCCAGACCAGGGGTACTGACGCAGTCGATTGCAGACAAAGTATGGGAGCTGACGCTTCCCGATCCTCAGATGACAAAGCAGTTCGATGCCATGCGGATCAGCAGCATGATTCACGATGCAGACGGAGTTCATCTGCGTATGGTCTGCGAAAACTGTCCAGACGAAAAAGCCTCCCCTGCATTACCGAATCTGGAGGATGTTTTCCTCTACTATTGCAGCGAGGATAAGAATGATACGACAAATTTATTTTGAGTTCCGAAAACATTTTTTGAAATTTCCTGTATGCGCGGCGGTGATTCTTTTCCTGCTGCTGGATGCTTTTCAGATTTCCGGCGTATATCAGGAGAAATCCATTTTTGCCCTGATACCCAAATGGCAGACCAGGTATGAAAACCTGTATCCGCTCTATGGAGGACCGATCACAGAAAAGAAAATAAGGGATCTGATGGCATATTATCGTCCGCTGAAAGCCGAGGGAAACCTCCATCCTGGCAGCGAATATGAGGAAGCGCTGATGCTCCAAACGTGTTTTGTGATACCCCTGCAGTATGCTTACGAGTACCGGCAAAATGCCGCCCAGATCGCAAAAAGAGCGCTGGAAAACGCAGATTTTTACCAACAGATGGGGAACATTTACGCCAGCCGCAAAAATCAGCAGATTGCAGGAATGTTTTCAGACCGGCGGATATCGGAGCTTTGCTATACGGAGATGTACCAGCATTATCTGCAGTACGATTTTTCCGTTTTTCTGGTGCTTCTCCTCGTTATTTACGGGCTGGTCAATGTGTTTGTTCTGGAAAAAGAGACAGAGATGGAACTGCTCCTTCAGACAACCATACAGGGGAAACGAAAATCGGCCGCAGCCAAACTATTAGCCTCCGTTATTTTTGTTACTGCCATAAGCCTCCTGTTCTGGCTTGCTGATTTCCTCTTATTCGGCTGCCTGTTCGGGAGCTTCGACGGCGGGAATTGTCCAATCTACGCAATCGAATATTTTGAGGCATCCCCTCTTTCCATGTCCCTGCTTTTCTACACCCTTTTAGCGATGGGGCTGAAAACGGCGGGAACGCTGGTGTTTGGCATGGCCGTTCTGCTGTTGTCACGCCTGTGCAAAAGTACATTGTTTCCATTTGTGGGGAGTATCTTGCTTATCGGAAGCTGTCTTCTTGCCTATGATGCGGATCTGCCTTCTGTCTGTAATCCAGTCAGCCTTCTGATCTGTCGGGAACTGTTCCACTGGGTCGATTTTATCGATCTGGCCGGTATCCCGGTTCTGACATGGCAGTTCTGTCTTGGAACTGCGCTGCTCATGCTGGTCATATTTTCGGCCGCAATTCTCATGATTTCCGGTCATTCTGCCCGGAAATCATCGCGCGGGGCAGGTGACGTGTGAACCTTAGCATTCTTTACACTTCGTGCATCAGCATGAGAGCGTTTCCGTTTTAAAAGTGACATTAACATTCTTTATACTGGCAGAAAAAACACTGCATATATTGTGAGAGGAGGCTCTGTCCGTGAACATCTTAAAATATGCCCACATGGCATCCCGCAACTCATGCCCCTGCGGGGCGGAAAAAAAGCTTCTCTGTTTCAAATATGAAGCAAAAAAAATGTTCTGGTATCGGCGGGGAATCCTGTACGTCTTTCTGTTTCTGGTATCGGAGCTGTTTATACTATCCGCCGGTGTACCGGCTAATCCACAGATGTATGCGCACAAAGATGACTGCATCTGGTATCTGAATCAAATCGGCGGTCAGTTAACAGAGGAACATCAGAAATTTCTGGAAGAAGAAGCCGCCGCAATGTCAAAAGCCGACAGCGCCGTCCAGACTGCTTACAAACAATATTTTGACGGTCTGATCTCGCAGGACACACTGGAGGAAAATGTAGAAGACCCTTTCACCGCGCTTGAACGAAGAGCTGGCTTTCATGTAATCTATGAACAATACCTCTATGCGCGGCAGGACCCGGCACACCGCTATCTTCTGAACACCAACGGCTGGGAGGCCCTGCTCTCCCGCGACAGATTGGATCTGCCGCTGATCCTCGTATTATTTCTGCTCCTGGCTCCCATTTACTGCGATGAGGGGAAAAGCCAGATGGATACGCTCTCCCTTACCATGAAAAAAGGCGGAGCCTTTCTTTCCCGCTATAAGATTTTATATTCTGTTCTGGTGGTGCTGGCGCTGAATGCAAGCAGCATGGCGGCAGAGCTTCTCTTTGTGTCGGGAAAATACGGACTTCCGAATGGGAATTTTCCGCTGCAGAGCCTTTCCTGTTACGGAACATCCACAAAAGAATTATCTCTGTGGGAGGCTTATTTCCTGACAATCGCACTGAAAACGGCAGGAAGTCTCTGCCTGGATGTTTTCATCCTGTTTGGAACGGCACTGACAAAAAAATATGCGCCCGTCCTGTTGGGATGCATGGCAGCCGTTTTTCTGCCGGTCTTCGGTTTTTCTCCGGCAATTCTCTATACACTGCCCAGCCCTGCCGGATTTCTGGTGGCTTCGGGATTTTTACGCGGGGATCAAACTGCTGTGGACAGCTTAACCGGAAAATCTGTAACAATCTTTGAAGAAATCTCTCTGAGAGGACTGATTTTGCGGCTGGTTTTGACGGCAGCGCTCTGTCTTTTTATGATTGCGGTTGTTCAGCGGAAAAATACCAATAAATGGAAACGGTATTCGTTTCGTGCTATATCAAAACTGTCAGCCTTATATGCAGCGGTATTTCTGACTGCAGGACTGGCCGGATGCTCAAGGCCTGCCCTCGGGGAAGGGCCGGATACAATTCATGATAACAGAAAGTCCGCGAAGCAGATTTCCTATCGCTTATCAGACGCCGGGCATTATGAGACAGACGATTACCAAATTGAAGCAAAGGAGGACGAAAACCTTGAATTACACCTGATCGTGGAAGATAAGCATACCGGCAGCCAATTTCCTCTGGTACGGGATGCTTTCGAAGATTCCTATGAGGTGATGCCCTGTATCTATGGCAATGGAGATCATGTTTATTATATCAAAATGACTGTGGATAAATCCGAAACCATTCTGTATTCCATGTATGAGCATCTGTTGGTGCAGGAAGTGAGCCTTAAAGACTTTTCTGAAAGGACCGTCCTGAAACTTCGGATGAATGAGAAAAATCTGCTGGGAACAGTTTTCCGGACAAGATCAGCAGATTGGAGTTACTATCTGGCTCTTTTGGGATTTTTCCTGGATGAAGATTATGTTTATTTCATCTCATCCGGAGATATCAGCAGAGTCAGTTATCTTACAGGAAAACGGGAGGTGCTGATTGAAGCGCCGCTGCTTTCCGATGTCGCCTATGACGGGCAAAACATCTATTATCTGAACGAGCGGTTTCGGCTTGTAAAATTCAGTCTGTCCGAGCAGGAAAGTCAAGTAATGTCAGATAAAATAATGAGACAGTTTACTTAACAAACCCTCAGATTAAATGTTTCCTGGTGTTACTCCACATCGGTCATAAACAATTTGTCAACCTCCATCTGTTTCCTGACCAGAACATTTTTAATCTGATATCCTTTTAATTTTCCATAGCAAGCTTACCGCGCAGCATCCGGATCTCTTCACGCAGCCGGATAAGTTCCTGTTCAGCTGCGTCTGCACGATTTTCCGCAGTGTCCGCACGGTTTTTTTCTGCATCCGCGCGCTCCTTCTCCCGCAGGGT
>CANQEC010000010.1 GCA_947594335.1 uncultured Lachnospiraceae bacterium | reverse complement strand
GGGAGCGCTTCTTTGGAGAATGCAAAGAGGGAGGAGACGGAGCTGACACTGTGGACCTATCCGGTGGGCGGCTGGGGAAGCGGAAGCACGGTATCTTCCATGGCGACTACGTTTCACAGGGCTCATCCTGAGATCCGGGTGTCCGTAAAGGTGCTGAATTATGTGTCCGGGGACAGCGAGATTGAGGAAGCCATCGGCAGAGGCGAGATGCCGGACCTTGTCTTTGAGGGACCGGAGCGGCTGACAGCCAACTGGGGAACCCGCGGACTTATGGCTGATCTGAGTGATCTGTGGGAAAGCGAGACGGCCGGAAAGATTTATGATTCGGTGAAAGCGGCCTGCCGGTACGGCGGCAGTGCCACGGATTCAGAGGAGGCTTATTTTATCTATCCCGTGTGCATGACGACACACTGTATGGCGATCAACCGGGATCTTTTCGAAGCCGCGGGAGCGTGGCAGTATATAGATGAAGAAACGCATACCTGGAGTACGGAGGATTTTATCAATGCCGTGAAAGCCCTGCGCGATTACGGGATGGAAAATGTCGGGGCGGTCTACTGCGGCGGGCAGGGAGGCGACCAGGGTACGCGCGCCCTTGTAAATAATCTTTACAGCGGCACGTTTACGGACGCGGATCACACGCGGTATATGGTCAACAGTCCTGAGAATATCCAGGCGCTGGAGCTGCTTGCGGATATGGATGGTATTGTGTTTGACGATACGCTGCAGGGCGCGGATGAAATAACAAAGTTCTGCAGCGGCGAGCTGGCGATGAGCTTTTGCTGGAACGTGGCGCAGGAAGTCACCCAGACGATCAGCAATCCGGATCTGGATTTTGATATCTTCCCGATGGCCTTCCCGACAAACGACGGGGAAGTCAATCTGCAGGGAGGAATCTGGGGATTCGGCATTTTTGACAAAGGGGATGAGGCGCGTATCGAGGCGGCGAAAACATTCATCCGCTTTATGACGGAGGATGAAAGCCAGTATACGCAGGCAGTGCTGTCGTCCACGTTCTGGCCGGTCCGGGATATTCCCAGTATCTATGAGAACGACGAGCTGATGACAGAGTATTCCATCTTTCAGCAGGATCTCGGGGATTACTATCAGATCACGCCGGGCTGGACCCAGGCGCGGACAGCCTGGTGGAATATGCTTCAGAAGATCGGCGCGGGCGAGGATATAAAAACAGCGGTGGAAACGTTTGAGGAGGAGGTTAATGCCTATGGATCTGCCGTGGGAGAAAGTGAAACTGGCGGCGCTTGATCTGGACGGGACGACCCTGCGTCCGAACGGGACCTTGTCCGACCGCACGAGGCGCGCTCTTGAGAGCTGTCTGCGTCATGGGATCGAGATCGTGATCGCGAGCGGCAGGGCGTATGCCGCGCTTCCGGATGAGGTGCTTGCCGTCGGGGGCATCCGCCGCGCGGAAATTTCCGGCGAAGAGGACAGGGGAAATCCTGCGGGCATCCGCCGCGCGGAAACTTCCGGCGAAGAGGGCAGGAGAAGTTCCACGGGTATCCGCTATGCGATCACATCCAACGGGGCGGTGGTGAATGAAATTCCGTCCGGACGGCGGCTGTGGTCCAGGTGTATTGACGCGGCGGATACGGAGCGCATTTTGGAGACGGCAAAAGGAAAACCGGCTGCGCTTGAGACATTTTTGGAAGGTGTTCCCTACGCGGGGGAAGATTATGTCAGAGAACCGGAAAAATGGGGATGTCCGTCTTCTTCCGTCGGATATATTAAGAACACCAGGAGACCGGTTCCGGATATCAGGGAATTTATCCGGGAGCATAAAGGCCGGCTGGACAGTATTGATTTTATCTGCGGGGACATGAGACTGAAGAGCCGTTTGGAAGAGGAGGTCCTTGCCTGCACAAAGGATATTTATGTGACGTCCTCCGTTCCGCATCTTCTGGAACTGTCGGCGGCAGGAGGCAAAGGGGCCGGACTGCGGACAGTCTGCAGACTGACCGGGATTTTGCCAGAGGAAACGGCTGCCTGCGGGAACGCGGACAATGACGCGGAAATGCTTCTGATCTCGGGAATTGGGGCGGCAGTGACCGACGCAACGCCGGAATGTCTTGATGCCGCGGACGTCATAATCGGGACGAACCGGGAGGACGGGGTTGCCGCGTTTCTGGAAAAAATTGTGAAGAGCCAAAGCTTATAAGATCGTGGGGCTGTCGGAAAATGTCCGATGGGGCTTGTTACAAATCCGTTGTTCACCTAGTCTTCGTTACATCTGTCTGTCTGTGGCGGACTGCATCCGCCTCAGAGCAGACATCTGTCTCAGACATGTGTACAACTGGATTATAACAAGCCTCCGGTTAACATATTTTCCGACAGCCCCTTCCTATATGCGCGGATCAGCAGAAGGGAAAACCGTCTTCTGCTTAGGCGGCAGGAGATTTTCGGGCGATGATATACCAGGTAGTCGCCTTCCCTTCCGATTCTTCAA
Source organism: uncultured Lachnospiraceae bacterium (assembly GCA_947594335.1). GTDB lineage: Bacteria > Bacillota > Clostridia > Lachnospirales > Lachnospiraceae > Choladousia. The sequence goes on along the minus strand of CANQEC010000010.1, from coordinate 18,923 downwards.
GGAGCTGATGTCTGCATCCGCAGATCTGAAACCCTGTCTTCTCAAGAAGAGAACAGATGACTTTGTGGTCGTGGACGATCTCACGGACGCACTCCTCAAACTGAAAGATGCCGTTCTCAAATACGGCAGTTTTCATGGTGATCACACCGTCTGCATCCCTGGTTACGGTGAACCGGGCGCGGGTCTTATCGTCAAAGTCAAAGTCAAACGGCTCCCGGGAGGGGATTTCTCTGTCATTCAGAATGTCGAAGATAAACCATCCCTCCGCGTTGAGATAGCTGAAGACATTCCGGAAAATCTTTTCGATATCGTCAGCTTTCAGTATGTGATTCAGGGCGTCCCCTGTGCAGGTAACGAGATCGAAGCGTCTGTCCGGACGATATGTGATCATGTCCGCGACCTCGTATTCTATGGAAGGATCATTGCCGCGGGCAATTTTGATCATGCCCTCTGAAAAATCCATGCCGGACGCCTGTATCCCGTTTTTGTGCAGAAGCTGGCAGAGGACTCCGGTCCCGCATGCCAGGTCAAGGCTTGTGTGCACAGTGACCCGGTTCTTTTTGAGCCAGGAAAGCAGCTGTTCTCCAAAAGCTTCCGGGAAATAATTCCATCCAAGTTTATTATATATTTTGCAGAAAGCGTCGCTGTACATTTTTAGTCCTCTTTGCGTTGTCAGAGCAGGGAAACATTCTTTTCTCTGTCATATTTGTGCGGGGTTTTTGAAGTCGCCTTATGGCCGACGGCAACGGCCACCTCATACACATATCCTTCCGGGAAATTCAGCGCTTTGGCAAAATAATCCTTTTTCTCTCCCGTGAGCGCATCGCGGATACAGCCGATGATGAGGCTTCCAAGACCAAGGCCTTCCGCCGCAAGCGCGATATTTTCAACAGCTATCCCGGCGTCAACAGGACTCCACGGGAAGCCTGCGTCTCCGCTCAGAATCATCACGAAAGGAGCTTCATAGTAAAAATTATGAGGCGGGGTATTGATACCGGCCAGTTTGTTTTTCTCGGCCTCAATTTCCGCGAGAACAGGGTTTGAGCCTTTCATCACAGAAATGTGTATTTCCTGTTTGTTGGCGGCGGTAGGCGCCTGCAGTCCCGCCGAAATCAGCGCTTCCAGTTCTTCTGCCGTGAGCGTTTCGTCTGTATAGCCCCGTGTGGAACTTCTTTTTTCAATTGCGTCCAATACAGCGTTCATTTTTATACCTCCATTTTAATATTTATCTGATTGCATACAATCAATAATAAAATGATGCCAGGGTCGAAAGGTCATGCGTTCCATGTTTACATGGAAAAGCATGACACTGAGACCCCAAAAACACCGAAAAGGAGCCATTTTTCATGGAAAAATGTGCGGATTTGAGGTGTTTCAGAATTGCGGGAGCACGAAGTGCGGAGCAATTCGTGGCATCATGGGGGCAAAATACCTTTTGACCCCAGTATCATAAAATTATATACGGTCGGTATTTTACTGTCAATGTATTATTTTTGGCTTTCTGTACAAATAAGGAATGACAAAAAGAGGAACCCTATGTTATACTAAGCGAATCGGCATCCGCTTTGTCGTCTGCCATGGAATTAACAGCAAGAAGTGCGGAGAAATCCGTGTATCATAGGGGGCAAATATCTTTTGACCCCAACATCATGAAATGGGAGGATAAAAATGAGGAAAGTGCTTGACCTGATCAGTCAGGAAGTAATGAATGCGTTTGAAGCCTGCGGGTATGAAGCATCCTACGGAAAGACGGGCATCTCGAACCGCCCGGATCTGTGCGAGTATCAGTGCAACGGCGCCCTTGCGGCGGCCAAAAAATATAAAAAAGCTCCGCTTGCGATCGCGGAGGAGGTTGTCGCGGTTTTGAAGGAGCGGGCGGTTTTTGTGCGGGGACAAAACGGGGAGGGTCCCATCTGCATGAGCCGGACGGAGGAAACAGGAGACGCGTATCCCATGTTTGAGGAGGCGGCCGCGGTGCGGCCGGGCTTTATCAATCTGAAGGTTTCCGGCAGCTTTACGGCGGAGTATCTGCTTGCGATGCAGGCGGATCCGAACCTTGCGGTGGAGAAGGTAAGGGCTCCAAAGACGATTATTGTGGATTACGGCGGAGCGAATGTGGCGAAGCCGCTGCATGTCGGCCATCTGCGCTCGGCGATTATCGGGGAGAGCGTGAAGCGCATCTGTCGTTTTATGGGAAACAAGGTGATCGGCGACGTGCATCTCGGCGACTGGGGACTCCAGATGGGGCTGATCATCACGGAAGTAAAGAAGCGCCAGCCGGAGCTGCCGTATTTTGACGAGAGCTATGAAGGGGAATATCCGGCAGAGGCTCCGTTTACGATCTCGGAGCTGGAGGAGATCTATCCGACCGCGAGCGCGAAATCCAAGGAGGACGCCGCCTACCGCGAGGAAGCCCTGGAGGCGACAGCGAAGCTGCAGAACGGGCAGCGCGGCTATTATGCGCTCTGGCAGCACATCCTGAATGTCTCGATCGCGGATCTGAAGAAGAATTATGGAAATCTCAATGTCGAGTTTGATATCTGGAAAAAGGAATCCGACGCGCAGCCGTACATTCCGGACATGGCGGCGGCCATGAAAGAGCAGGGCTTTGCCTACGAGGATCAGGGCGCGCTGATCGTGGATGTCAAGGAGGAGACAGATACAAAAGAAGTTCCGCCGTGTATTATCCTGAAATCGGACGGGGCGGCCCTGTATACAACGACGGACCTCGCGACGATGGTGGAGCGCATGAAGCTGTTTGACGCGGATTCGATGATCTATGTGGTGGACAAGCGCCAGGAGATGCACTTTACGCAGGTGTTCCGCTGCGCGAAGAAGACAGGCATTGTAAAGGAAGATACGGAGCTGAAATTCCTGGGGTTCGGCACGATGAACGGAAAGGACGGCAAGCCGTTCAAGACGCGCGAGGGCGGCGTGATGCGTCTGGAGCATCTGATCGCGGATATCAATGAGGAGATGTTCCGCAAGATCATGGAGAACCACGAGGTGGATCCCGATGAGGCAAGACAGACGGCGAAGCTGGTCGGGCTCTCGGCGATCAAGTACGGCGATCTGTCGAACCAGGCGTCGAAGGATTATGTTTTTGATGTGGACCGTTTCACTTCCTTTGAGGGAAATACCGGCCCGTACATTCTGTACACGATCGTCCGCATCAAGTCGATCCTGAATAAATACCGCACAGCAGGCGGCAGCGTGGAGAAGGGGACGATCCTCGCTCCGGCGAATGGGAGCGAGAAGACGCTGGTGCTGGCGATGATGAATTTCAACAGTGTGATCGCGCAGGCATATGAGGAGATCGCTCCGCACAAAATCTGCGCGTTCATCTATGAGCTGGCGAACGCGTTCAACAGCTTCTATCATGAGACGAAGATCCTCAGCGAGGAGAATGAGGAGCAGAAGAAGAGCTGGATCGGTCTGCTCGATCTGACAAGGGAGGTACTGGAGACTTCGATCGATCTGCTTGGCTTCTCGGCGCCGGAGAGGATGTAGACGAAGGTCTGTCTGCGCCGCGGCACACACCTGGCGCCGGAGAGGATGTAAAGCTGCTGCTTCTCAGGCAGGCTGTGGCGGCGATAATGGTTTGCGGGAGAGAAAGACTTTCTGCATATGTTTTTGCGGACGCCGCATCTGGCCGCGGAAAAAATTCAGCTGGAAGTAAAATCAGGGGGAGATGCCGGAATCTCCTCCTGAAAAATTTTTTACAGGATAGGAAATGCGGAGCAATTCGCGGCGTCATGAGGGATAAAATATTTTTTGACCCCTGCATCATTATTTTCAGAAGGAGGGATATTATGATCTATGTGACCGGAGACTGTCATGGGGAATTTGGACGTTTCAAGACAAAAATATTTCCTGAGCAGAAAAGCATGACGAAGGATGATTTTGTTATAATCTGCGGAGATTTCGGCGGGGTATGGATGAAAGAGGAAACCGGTGAGGAGCGGCATCTTCTGGACTGGCTTGAGGACAAGCCGTTCACGACGCTGTTTGTGGACGGAAACCATGAGAACTTTGACCGCCTGGAACAGTATCCCGAAAAGCCGTGGAACGGCGGCCGGGTGCATGAGATCCGTCCTTCTGTCCTGCATCTGATGCGCGGAGAAATTTTCAGGATCTCCGGCCGCAGGATTTTCACGTTCGGCGGGGCCGCTTCCCATGATATCGACGGGGGAATCCTCGAGCCTGATGATCCGTATTTTAAAATAAAAAAGAAGAGGCTGGACCGGCAGTGGAAATGTTTCCGGATCAACCACGTTTCATGGTGGGAGCGGGAACTGCCGTCCGGGGAAGAGTTCCGGCACGCGCGGGAAAATCTTGAGAAGGCAGACTGGGAGGTCGATTATATCATTACGCACTGTGCGCCGACCTCGGTACAGGATACGGTGCGGTGGCTGGTTGGCGCGGAGGGTGCATACAAGTCAGACCGGCTGACGGATTTTCTGGAGGAGATTCATTCCAGATGCGCATATAAATACTGGTTTTTCGGACATTACCATGATGAGCGAAACGTGTCGGAGAAGGATAAGCTCCTGTATGAGCAGATTGTGAGGATTGCGTAGGACGCAATTGAGAAAGTCCGGAACCCCTGCACTGAGCGATCGAGCAGGGGGTGGCCTTTCTCCTGCTCGCTGCGCGGTTCAGAGTTGACATTTCTGCCGGGCCATATTATGATGTTGAGTTGGAAAGTTCATATGATGAACCAATAGCGCGAAGCTGTCTGACAGAGCATTGGTTCGGGATGAATTTGCCGGCTTTGGAATCGACGGGTTCCAAAGGGGAATTTACCGGAAAAGGACAAATGTCCGCTGTCTGAGCAGTGCCGGAAGTCTGCCGCTTCCTGGCCTGAAGCGTGAGATTTGCTCTGACCGGGAAATCACAGGGAAAGGGATTCGAAAGGAAAGTAACAGGAAATGCAGGTAACAGAGACATTTGGAAATTATCTTGAACAGCTCGGAGCTGTTCATCCGGGGCGCGCGCGATGGCTGCTGAAAAGCGGCTGGGAGGCGCAGGACGTCAAGTACCGGATGCTGCCGGACCGCAGGCTTCTCCCCGCGGACCAGTATCTGGCGCGCATTATGATGGATGCGATGGTGCGCCCCTTAAAGAAACCGGAACAGTCCGCGATCGTCAGCGTGTTTACGCCGTGCGAGCTTCTTCAGGAGGCCGGGCTGAATCCGTACAATGTGGAGAGTTTTTCGAGTTATATCTGCGCGTCGCAGGCGGAGCGCGGCTGTCAGCAGGAAGCGGAGAACTGCGGGCTGTCGGAGACGCTCTGCAGCTATCACAAGACGTTTATCGGCGCGGCGCAGAGGGGAATCCTGCCGAAGCCGAAGTGTATTGTCTACACAAATCTGACGTGCGACGCGAATCTGGTCACATTTAAGTATCTGGCAAATCTGTTTGAAGTGCCTTCGTTTGCCATCGATGTTCCGATGCAGTCAAATGAGGAGAATGTCGCGTATGTGGCCGGGCAGCTGCGGGAGCTCAAGGTCTTCCTCGAAGAGCAGACGGGGAAGACGATCGACGAGGGCAGGATGGCAAAGAGGCTGGAGCGCAGCCGGCGCACGCTGGAAAATTACTGGAAATTTCAGGAGCTCCGGGCGGACCGCTATGTGCCGTCCGATCTGGTGACGCCGCTGTTTTCGAGCATGGCGAATCAGATCCTGCTCGGAACCAGGGAGCAGGAGACGTACACGAACATGCTGCTGCACGATGTGCAGAACACGGAGGCCTCCAAAGGGAAAAGAATCTACTGGATGCACACGATTCCGTTCTGGTCCGACGCGGTCAAGAAGGAACTTTGCCTTCAGGAGACGGCTCAGATCGTCGGGTGCGAAATTTCACAGCTGTGCAGTCCGGATTTTGATCCGGCAAGGCCGTATGAGGCGATGGCGCGCAGGATGGTTTACAACAAGCTGAACGGAAGCGTTCTGCGCAGGATCGAGCACGGGATCAGATGCGCGAAACAGGCGAAGGCGGACGGAGCCGTGTGGTTCTGCCACTGGGGCTGCAAGCACACGCTCGGCGGGGCGCAGCTTGCAAAAAAGAAATTTGAGGAGCAGGGAATTCCGCTTCTGATTCTGGACGGCGATGGCTGCGACCGCAGCCACGGCGGCGAGGGGCAGACGGCTACTCGTCTCGGGGCCTTTCTGGAGATGCTGAAGTAAACGGCCGGATATTCCGGAGGAACATGTCTCTTTTGGACTGATTTATCCGGGGATGCCAAATGAAAATGCCGGACACTGGGGAACAGTGTGTCCCTTCTGTCCGGCTTTCTGGAGATGATGCAATGAGTGAGAATAAGGTATTTTATGTCTGCAAGTATACGCCGGTCGAACTGCTGGCCGCATTCGGGGCAGACTGTGAGAATCTGAACGAGATGCCGGAGGGCTTTGATCTGGCGGATCAGATCGCGCATCCGAATCTCTGCGGATTTGGAAAGGCGCTTCTTGAGGCGGTCATGCGTGGACAGGTGAAAAAGCTGGTGCTTGTGAACTGCTGCGATACGATCCGCAGCGTTGCCGATATTCTGGAGGAGAGCGGGAAGCTGGATTTTCTGTATCTCGTGGACGTGCTGCACTGCGACGGCGTCTGCAGCAGGGAGCGCATGGTCTCGCAGCTGAAAGGGCTGGCGCGGTCTTTTGCGGAACATACGGGCAGAAAATTTGATGAGAAATTATTCCGCGCCGCTTTTAAGCCGCCAAAGAAGGTGCGCGGTCCGCATCTCGCGGTGCTCGGCGCGCGCATGGGAAAAGAACTGTTCGATATGGCGGAGCGGTGCATGCCCCTTCCGGTCGAGAATGACTCCTGCGTTCACAACCGGTCTGTCGGGGAGGTTTTGCCGCCGGACGGACTGGATTTTGACGGACTGATGGAGTGGTACGCGGGCGAGCTTCTGCGGCAGATGCCGTGTATGCGCATGACGGACAATACAGGCAGGAAACAGCTTTACAATGACCCCGATTTAAAGGGAATCATTTATCATACGGTAAAATTCTGTGATTTTTACAGTTTTGAATATGCGGATGTAAAGAATCACACAGAGCTTCCGCTGCTGAAAATTGAGTCCGACTATACGGTGCAGAGCAGCGGACAGCTTCTGACACGTCTGGAGGCGTTTGCGGAGAGCATTGCCCCCGAACAGAAAACAGAGAAGGAAAAGAAAATGGGAAAAGGTTATTTCGCGGGGATCGACAGCGGCTCGACGAGTACGGACGTTGTCATTCTCGATAAGGACAGAAAAGTAGTGACAGGGATCATCCTGCCCACCGGGGCAGGCGCGGCGATCGGCGCGGAACGCGCGCTGGAGGAGGCGCTGAAAAAATCAGGTCTGCACCGGGAGGATATCGACGCTCTCGTCACGACAGGCTACGGCCGCACGGCGATTCAGGTCGGGGACAAGAGCATCACCGAGATTACCTGCCATGCGCGCGGCGCCCACTATCTCGATCCGGACGTGCGGACGGTCGTGGATATCGGCGGGCAGGACAGCAAGGTGATCCGGCTGGACGGCGACGGCTCAGTCGTCAATTTCGTCATGAACGACAAATGTGCCGCCGGAACCGGAAGATTTCTTGAGATGATGGCACGCACCATGGAGATGAGCCTCGACGAGATGAGCAAAACCGGGCTCACATACAAGGAGGACATCACGATCTCCAGCATGTGCACGGTGTTTGCCGAGTCCGAGGTGGTGTCCCTGATCGCGCAGAACAAGGCGACGGACGATATCGTTCACGGACTGAACAAGGCGGTGGCCTCCAAGACGGCTGCCCTCGCGCGCCGTGTCGGCGGGGAAGAGAAGTACATGATGACCGGCGGCGTCTCAAAAAATCAGGGGCTTGTGATGACTCTGGAAGAGAAGCTCGGAACAAAGCTTGTGATCAGCGATATGGCGCAGCTGTGCGGAGCGCTCGGAGCGGCGCTGTTTGCGGCGGATATGGTGGAAGCATAAAAACTGATTCCTGCCATTTATTTTCAGATATGCCCCCTGTCGGGCAGGTTGGAATCTGCGGCATGGTGCCGGGGACAAAAGAATTTGTTCGCATCACCGCAGGTCTATCTTCCCGTCAGACAGGGCATTTTTACGTCCTAAAAAGTAAAATATAATTGATTTTTAGAGTAAAATATGATACTTTCATAACAGAAATTAAATTTTAATGTCTGCATTGTGAGTATTACCATGGATGAAAACTGAGGGCAGTGATAAAAAGGAGGCGATGCTTTGGCAAAGAACCTGAAAATGAAGGCGGCCCGCGCGCTGATGGATCTTTCACAGAAGGAACTGGCGGAGGCGGTGCATGTGTCGCGCCAGACGATCAACGCGATTGAGAAGGGGGATTACAATCCGACGATCAAGCTGTGCCGGGCGATCTGCCGGGTACTGGGCAAGGGTCTGGATGAACTGTTCTGGGAAGATGATGAGGATGAATCGGGCGAAGGCGGAGTAAAGAGAGGTAGTATATGAAAAGACAAGAGGAAGAAAAACTGTACGAACAGAAAAAGTGCGGAAGAAAGGGAATCCTTATGAGACTGTGTCGGGAGAGCGTTCTTGACGAGATGCAGGAGCAGAAGCTGCTCCACATCGAGAAGAACAGCTTCTGGTTTTTGTATGGGATGCTGTTCCTGGTGATTCTAATACAGATCAGCATGGGGGGACGCCTGAGGGAAGCAGGCGCCGAAATGGTCTGTTTTATGGCGGTCAGCGTATTTATGGTTTTCTCATGTCTGCGGCAGGGAATCTGGGACCGCCGTCTGAGGGCGGACTGGAAAACAAATCTCAGGGTGAGCTGCGTAAGCGCCTTTATCGTAGCGCTGTGCAGTTTTCTGGGGATACCCAGGAGAAATCTTTCGACAGAAATGTTTATCGGGGTCACGATTATGTGCGTGATTATAACGTATGTTGTGACGTTTGCGGTGCTTTGCATCTGCAGCCATTTTTACCGGAAGAGGAAGGAAGCGCTTGAGAATGGGGAAGATGACTGAGGCCGGAAAATCTGCGCCGGTGAAAGCTGCCAAAGCAGGAAAATCAAATCCCGCGAAGAAACGCAAAGCGGAGGCCGAAATACAAAAAGAATTATGAAACAGGGGGCGAAACGGAATGATTGAAGCAAGAAGTTTGTGCAAGAAATTTGAGCGGAGCGTAAGGAAAGGCCGCAGGTCGGTAAAGGAAGAATTTCTCGCGGTTGATCATATATCCCTTGAAGCGCATCCGGGTGAGATCGTCGGAATCCTCGGTCCGAACGGTGCGGGGAAAACGACGCTGCTGCGCATGCTGGGCATGCTGATGACGCCGACGGAAGGAAGCGTTCGGCTGAACCTTCCGGACGGAAGCCAGATTGAGGATCTGACGCGGAAAAAGGCCGCGATCGGCTATCTCTCCGGAAACACGAAACTGTATCCCCGCTTCTCCATTCGGGAATATCTGAAATTTCTCGGGGAATTGTACGGATTTGACCGGGAGAAGATTAAGGAGCGCACGGAGGAGATTTTCCGGATTCTTGATATGGAGTCATTCGGGGACAATCGGATTGAAAAGCTTTCAACCGGGCAGATGCAGCGGGCCTCAATCGCGCGCTGTCTGATGGCAGATCCGGCGTTTTATATCCTTGATGAGCCGACGTTGGGACTTGATATCCTGAGCGCGGACGCGATCATTCATTTTATGCAGGAGCAGAAGGAGAAAGGGAAGACGGTGCTGTACTCGACGCACTATCTGGAGGAGGCGGAATTTCTCTGCGACCGGATTTATATGCTCCGCGATGGGAAGATCATAGCAGCGGGAAGTCCGGCGCAGCTGATGGAGCAGACGGGGACGGGAAGTCTGCGGGAGGCATTTCATGTGCTGTATGTGTAATTCGAAACCTGCGCGGGATTCGGATTTGTCCCGAAAGATATTTTCAGACAGGCTGAAACGTACTGTGAGGGTTTTATTTGTTTTCTCGGATATGTTTGGAATCATTCACATTTGTTCGTGTCATTGTTTTACTCATATATGTCAGTGCTTCCAGGGCACGACCGGTTTGGCAGGCAAATTTGCCGCCGGTTCTGCATGGAATCCGGGATTTTTTCAGTGAGGAGTATAGTATGAATAAGATAAAAATTTTAGTCCGCAAAGAAATCATGGATATCCTGCGTGACAGGAAGACTCTGATTATGATGGTGGTCGTTCCGGTTCTTCTGTACCCGCTGCTCATCATCGGGATGGCGCTGGTTTTTGGACGGATCGCACAGTCGCAGGAAGAGAAGGTCTACACGGTCGGTTATTCGGCGGAGTACGAAGATACGGTCAGCCGCCTGCGGGAGCTGTACCAGGAAGATAAGGAGAATGACGACGGCGAAGGGGGCCTTGTGTTTGTGGCATACCCGGGGGAGCGCACATCGCAGAAAGAAGCCGGCCAGCTTTCATTTGAGATGTTTTCCGGGGAGGATATGCCGGATATCCTGCTGAATATTACGGAAAAAAACGGCGCGGAGCATATTGTGGTTATGTATAATTCCACAGAGAATGATTCGGAATCGGCCATGTACGAGGCGGAGGATCTGCTGGAGCTCTACTGTGAGGAGCTTCTCGACGATCGTCTCGCAGAGGAGGGGCTGACCGAAGAGTTTCTGCATCCGGTCACGTTTGAGTCAGAAGATCAGGCGTCAGAATCGGAAAGCTTTGGGATGAGCATCGGGGGAAGCATCGGAATGATGCTGGTGATCACGATTCTGCTCGGCGCAATTTATCCGGCGATCGACGCGACTGCGGGAGAAAAAGAGCGCGGTACGCTTGAGACGCTGCTCACGCTCCCGGTCACAAATTTTCAAATGATACTCTCAAAATATATATCAGTATCTCTGTTTGCCTGTGCAACTGCGATAATCTCTTTATTGTCACTCGGAGGCTCTGTTTTGTTCTTGATTTTTGGGGTTGCCGGTGAGATACTAAAAGATATGCCGCATATTTCGCCTGTGGTTCTGACGGCGGCTGTGCCGGGGATTCTGCTCACGATGATCTCGACGGCATTGCTGGCGACAGCAGCCTGCATGTGTTTCTGCGTGTTTGCCAGAAGCTTCAAGGAGGCAAACAATTACGTGACGCCGGTGCTTTTTGTGATCATGTTCGCTTCGATGGCGGGTATGATTCCCGCGGTGAAGTTTGACCATGTTACGGCAATGATTCCGTTTGTAAATGTTTCCCTGATGATCCGTCAGATCACGGCCTGGCAGTTTGTTCCTGCGCTTGCCGGGACAACAATCCTTGTGAATCTGGGATACAGCGTTCTGGTCGTATATGTGCTGGCGCATATCTACGACAGCGAGAACGTACTGTTTTCCGACGGCTTTGCGGGGTTTGCCCTGTTTCGCAGGCGGAGTGAGATAAAAAAGGGAACGGTTCCGGCGCCGGGGGATCTGCTGATCGGCATTACGGTGCTGCTGCTTCTGCTGCTGTACGTCGGGAGCGCCGTTTCTGTGCGGGCCGGCTTCTGGGGGACTATGGCATCACAGTTTCTGATCTTTGCGGTTCCGCTGTTTATGGTCTGGTATCTGAAATCAGATGTCAGAACGCTGTTTTCGCTGCGCAGGCCGCGGCGCGGGACGATCCTGGGAAGCATCCTGCTCTATCTGGGAGCTTACTGTCTGATGATCTGCGTCGGGGCGGTTTTTATGAAACTGCTGCCGGGGAGCACGGAGAATCTGGAAACCTCGTTCGGACCGGTTCTTGATCAGCCGTTTCCTGTGATCCTGCTGGTCATTGCCGCCATGCCTGCCGTCGGAGAGGAGATCCTGTTCAGGGGGCTGCTGTTCGGCAGTCTGCGGACGCGCATGAGTGACCGAAAAGCGATACTGATCTCGGCGGCTGTCTTTGCGGCATTTCACATGAGTCTGGTGAAGCTGATTCCCACGTTTATGCTTGGGGCGGTCTTTGCCTGTATTCTGTCCGGGACCGGAAGCCTTTATGTCACCTCGTGCCTGCATTTTCTGAATAACGCGGTGTCAATGGCGGTGTCGAAATATCCGGAGCAGGCAGGGAAGTTTCTGCCGTTTCTTGTAAAAGAAGAACTGGAAGTGCCGGAACAGCTGATTCTGCTTGCCGTCGGTGCGGGGCTTGCGCTGGCAGGAGCCGCGCTGCTTGGCAGAAATACCGGAAAGCGAAAACGCGCCGGCGTTTGAAGATAGGATAGTGCCGTTTTTATGCGCAGGCCCGCATATGGAGATCAGCTGCTGATGCAGCATGCGGGCCGCGCGGACGGGCAGGAGGGGAGCCGCTCCTGCCCGATCGGCATTACACAGGAGGTAATTTATGAAGATACAAATGTGGAACCTCGGGAGGCGGCTGTTTTTTGCCGTTTTGTTTCTCGCTCTTTTATGTCTGCCTGCAGACGTGCTGGCGAAAGAGCCGTCGGGAATGATCACGGGATTTGAGAAGGTCAGTGATTCCTGCATTACGCTGTCTTATCATGTTTCCCTGGAGGAGCTGAAAAAGAAAATGCCGGACACGATCGGAGTTTATCTGGACGGCGCGAAGGAAGCGGTGCAGATTCCTGCAGACTGGCAGACGGACGTGGATTATAATTCGTCAGGCGATTCCTTCTATCTTTTTATGGCGAAATGGGATGAGGGGCGTTATCCGCTCTCTCCCGGCTACAGCGAGCAGGGGTATTTTCCGTTTGTCGAGGTGGAGATCAAGGATGCGGGAATGCCGATGGCGATCGCCGCTTCCTCCGGAATCAGCAATATTGTCGCGCGCGCGTATCAGCAGGTTGATATCGCGTGGACTCCCCTCAAACAGGTGAAAGGCTACACCGGCCTGAACGGAAAGCTGACTACCACCTACAGCAAGGGGACGACTTATCACGGAATGCCCTACGGGCAGCTGGTTGACAGCGGAAAGTATGTTCCGCATGACGCTTCTTTTGATACCTTCCTTGCGGCAGTAAATAACAAAAACAGCGTTTTCTACAAGAAGAGAGGCTCCTATGGGACGCGCAATTCCACCTATTACGGGAACGACTGCAGCGCGTTTGTATCTTACGCCTACGGGCTTCCGAGGATGACCACGGGAATGATCGATGCTTCCAGTCAGTTTACCCGGGTATCAAAAAACAGTATCTACAATGCCAAGGTGGGGGACTGCTTTAATAAATCCACAAGTCACGTGGAGCTGATCACAGGAATGCTGTACGACAGCAGCGGCAAGCTTGTCACCGTTGAAGTCTGCGAGCAGACGCCCCCCAAAGCGAGGAAGGTTCGGTATTCGCCCTCTCAGGTCCAGAGCATCCTGGATTCCGGATACGTTCTGCTGCGCTATAAAGGGAGGGATGACGTCAGACCGCCGTACGATTACGAAGGATATTCGGCAAAGACGGACAAGCTGGCCTATATCGGAGATAAATTTTTCGCTTCCATTGTCAACAAATCGTCCGGAAAGTATACCGCGAACGACGGGGCCGGAAATGTCAGTGCGATGGACGGAGCGGAAAGCGCGGACAGGATCTGGTATTTTGAGGCGCAGGGCGACGGAACCTATATTATCACTTCCTGCAAAGACGGAAAGTGCATGGGGGTCCACGGTTCCGGGACGGCAAACGGAACGAATGTCGAGGTGGGAGGTTATTCGGGCAGCAGCAGCCAGCGCTGGTATCTCTATAAAAGCGGGAAGAAGTATAAGCTGGTCGCGGCCAATGGCAGCAATGTACTCAATCTGACGGACGGGACGAATATGACCATGTGGGATGACACCGGAAAAGGCAGTCAGGGGTTTGAGATTCTGACGGTTTCCAGAAAAGGCAGCGTCCATGCGGCGGCTGTCACGCTGGATTCGGTCAGCTATGTCTATGACGGCACGGCAAAGGAGCCGGCGGTGAAGGTGGAAGTCGGGGATACCGTGCTGCAGGAGGGTACGGATTATCTGATTGCCTACAGTGATAATATCGAGGCCGGGACAGCGGCCGTCACGATCACGGGGACCGGGGAATATACCGGAGAGTATGTGCAGAACTTCAAGATCAAGAAAATGCCCCAGAGTCTTCAGGTTACGCTTTCCTCGAATATCGCAAAAGAAGGAGATACGCTGAATATCGCGGTGAGCGGAAATCTGACCGGCCTCAAATTCAGCTCCTCGGATACGAGTGTGGCGAAGGTCGATCAGAACGGGACTGTGACCTGCCTTAAGGCGGGGACGGCCGGAATCACGATCAAGGCAGTCAGCGACAAGAATCACAAGGCTGAGACGAGGACGGCCGCGGTGACCGTTGAGCATGAATACGAGACGAAGACCATACCGCCGACCTGCGTTGAGAAGGGCTATACGACATACACCTGTCTGCGCTGCGGGGATGTCCGCACGGAGGATTACGTGGAAGCCGCCGGGCACAAAAGTGAAAGCGAGACTGTGACGGAGCCGACCTGCACGACAGACGGGAAGAGAAGCGGAATCTGCAGCGTCTGCGGGGAAAGCTATGAGGAGGTCCTGCCTGCGCTGGGACATGCCTACGGCGAGTGGAAAAACAACGGAGACGGCACCCATACACGTACGTGCATGAATGATTCCAGCCACACCGAGACAGGGAACTGCACATATGAATATATGCTGATCGGAAAAGTGGCCGACAATCAGGATGGGACAATAGGATACCGGTGTACCGTCTGCACTTATTTCTATACGAAGACGGTTACCCGGGAAAACTGCATCCATGAGCTTACCGAAATCAGGGATGTCAGCGAGGCGACCTGCACACAGGACGGCTGTACCGGGAATACCTGCTGTGCCATCTGCGGGCAGATTCTCGAGAAAGGCGACATACTTCCGGCTCTGGGACATACCTGGGACGGCGGCGCTGTGACAAAGGAAGCGGCTATCGGAAAAGAAGGCGAAAAGACCTTTACCTGTACGGTCTGCGGGGAAACCCGGAAGGAAGTTCTGGCGGCGCTGGAAAATCCGCTGGTTCCCGGAGCTGTCAAAAAGGATACCGCTTCCGGAGGGATCTACCGGATCGGGAACGACCGGGCGAGCGTTCTGTACTGCGCGCCGGTCAATGCGAAGAAGAAAAACGTCACGATCCCGGATACGGTAAAGATCGAGGGCATTTCCTGCAAGGTTGTCGGGATCGACACGAACGCGTTCAAAAATAATCAGAAGCTTCAGACCGTCTCGATTGGGAAAAACGTGCAGGAGATCAAAATCGGCGCGTTCCTGAACTGCAGGAAGCTGACGACGGTTTCCGGAGGAAAGGGCGTAAAGGCGATAAGGAAGAACGCGTTTTCCGGCTGCACAAAGCTGAAGAAGGTGACGATCGGATCAAAGGTAACGGTGATCGGGACAAGCGCCTTTAAAGGCTGCAGGGCGCTGACGGAAATCACACTGCCGGCGAAGCTGACAACGATCGGCAAACAGGCTTTTTATGGCTGCAGCGGCTTAAAGAAAATCAAAATAAAGACAACGTCCCTGAAAAGCAAAAACGTGGGAGCGGGCGCGTTCAGGGGAATCGGCAAAAAGGCTGTTGCGGTAGTGCCCAAAAAGGTGCTCAAGAGCTATACGAAGCTGCTGAAGGCAAAGGGACTGAAAGGAAAGGTGCGCAAGTAGGAACCCTGCCTGATCCCGGCGGGGACGGGCGGAAAAACTTTTCAAAAGATTCCGCAAAACCGGTTGACAAGCCGGCGGGAAATTCATACAATGATTGGGCTGTATTGTTTATACATGCCAGCGTCTCTTATGTATCGTCAGCGGGCAGAAAATTTGTCCCTGTCCTGCATGGAGACGGACTCTGAAAGATTATGTGTTTGTACTGTACATTTCCCGGGGACTGCTTTCGCGCGGTCCCCGGGCAGATATTGAGGAGGGAATGCATATGAATCAGACAAAAAGCGCCGGGAGCAGGATTACGGAAGGCGTGATCTGGAAGCAGCTTCTCGCGTTTTTCTTTCCTATTTTACTGGGAACTTTTTTTCAGCAGCTGTACAATACCGTTGATATGGTGATTGTCGGCAGATTTGTCGGTAAGGAAGCGCTTGCCAGCGTAGGCGGGTCTTCCGGACAGGTGGTCAACCTTGTGGTTGGCTTTTTTACTGGCCTTTCCGCGGGAGCAGGCGTGATCGTATCTCAGTATTACGGCGCGAATGACGAGAAAAACCTTAATATTTCCATTCAGACAGCCTATCTGTTTTCCGTGGTGGGCGGCATTGTATTTACGGTTCTCGGGATCGCTCTGGCCCCGGCGATGCTGCGGCTGATGAATACGCCCGAAGAGCTGATGTCCGATTCCATCGCGTATCTTGGGATCTATTTCGCCGGCATCGTATTTGTATTTATCTACAACATCGGTTCCGGAATCCTGCGGGCGCTCGGCGATTCAAAGCGGCCTCTGTACTATCTGATCGCCTGCTGTCTGGTGAATATTGTTCTGGACCTGATCATGGTCGTGGTATTAGGGCTCGGCGTTCCCGGCGTGGCCATCGCAACGGTGATTTCCCAGGCGTTCAGCGCGTTTATGGTGACGAGGGCGCTGACCAGATCAGAGGATATTTACAGGCTGGAGCTGAGGCGTTTTCTGTTTCGCGGGAGCGTTCTGAGATCACAGCTGTTTATCGGCTTCCCCGGGGGAATCCAGTCGGTGATGTACGGCCTGTCCAATATCATCATTCAGTCCGCGATCAATGTATACGGGACAGACACGGCGGCGGCCTGGGCGGCGCTCTCAAAGCTGGACGCCGTGTTCTGGATGATCAATGGCGCCTTCGGCATCTCGATCACGACATTTGTCGGCCAGAATTACGGCGCGGGCAAATATGACCGGATGAAGAAGGGCGTGTGGGACTGTCTGCTCATGCATCAGATTTTTTCGGTGGTGGTCAGTGCGGCCCTGCTGATCTTCCGCGTGCCGATGTTCCGGATTTTTACGGATGACATGGACGTGATCCGCATCGGCGGAGAGATTATGGCTGTGATTGTTCCGTGTTATGTCGTGTTCAGTTTTGTTGAGATCTTTTCCGGCGCGCTGCGGGCGGTGGGGGATGTGATCGTGCCGATGCTGCTGACGATGTTCGGCATCTGCCTGCTCCGCATTGTGTGGATCTTTTTCGCGGTGCCGCTCAATCCGTCCGTGCGGATGATCGTGATGAATTATCCCGTATCATGGATACTTACGGCTCTGCTTTTCATTTTTTATTATCTGCAGAAAAAGAAAAAGTGGACAGCCGGGCTGCCCGCGCGGTCGTAAAATTTACGAACGAAAGAAACGACAGTGCTATAATGCCAACTGTCGAAAAACAAATAAAGAAACAAAAATCGGCGAAGGAAAAGGAGGAGGTTCATGAGAAGATCCGTCTGCGTGGAATTCTTTAAGAAGTATCTGAAGGAAGTGTCGGAAGGGCGCGGCTACCGGGAGCATGGGAACCCGGCGGTAGATTTTACAAAGCGGGCGAAGGCCGGCGAATATGACAGGCTGTCAGATCAGATGTATAACTGTCTTCTTGCTGATACGGAAGACATCGCCCGATTCTGGCTGGATGAGGCGAAGAAGACCGCATCGGATCTTCTCAGGATCGCTTTGGAAGATATCAGAATCGATGAGAAAACGATTAACAGGATAGCGGAAATGCTGGCGGAATGTTACGAGGCGTCCGTGAAGAAATTTACCTCGCCGGAAGACTTTGAGACTTTGGATGATTCAGAAGAACCCTGCATGACGGACGAGGAGCTGGAGAGCCTGCAGAACGGCAAAGCTCCCTGGGAAGAAGAGGAAGAGAAATCCGTGTGCGGTCAGGAAAGCGCCGGCAGCTCAAAAGCCCGGACAGAGCAGACCGATTTCCCCGGATCGAAGCAGGAGCGCCGGACATTTCCCGGAAAAGGCGTCCTTTTGGGACAAAAATCCGACAGGGAAAATGCAGTTTCTCCGGGACAGATTTATCAGTATCTCGAAAAACACATCTATGGGCAGAAAGAAGCTCTCAGAGCGGCCGCGATGCTTTTGTACAATCATATGCAGGGCAGAAAGAGAAATCTCCTCTTTGTCGGTCCGACCGGCTGCGGAAAAACGGAGATCTGGCGTGTCTGCCAGCAGCTTTACCCGCAGATCCGCATCATTGACAGCACCCGGATCACCGGGGAAGGCTGGATCGGTTCCTTTAAGGTAAAGAATATTTTCGATCATATGAGCAGGATCGAAGCGGAACGGGCGATCATTGTCTTTGATGAGTTTGATAAACTCTGCGAGCCGCAGATTAGTGCCGGCGGTTCAAATCACAGTCTGATCGCGCAGAATGAGCTGCTTAAGATCATCGAAGGAGCAAAAGTTCCCGGTCCGGATAAATGCGAAATTGACAGTTCAAAGATCAGCTTTGTTTTCTGCGGGAGCTTTGAACAGCTGACGTCAATAAAGAACGAGAAAGAATCCGACCAGTCGATCGGATTCGGCGCAAAGCCCGGAAAAAGAGATGCGCGGCACATTTATGAAGGCCGGATTCGTCCGTCCGATCTGGTCAGGTACTCGGGTATGCGGCAGGAAATCGCCGGCAGGATCAGCCAGGTCGTTCAGCTGGCTCCCATGAAAGCGGAAGACTACAGGAAAATCCTCAGGGACAGCCAGATATCGCCGCTTATCCAGCTGGAGAACCTGTACAACGTGAAACTGTGGATGGACGAGGCGACGGAAGAACGTCTGGCGCGGGAAGCGGAAGAAACCGGACTGGGTGTGCGGTATCTGAAAAGCCGCATACAGGATATGCTGGACAGACAGATGTTTTGGGACTGCGGCCGTCCGGAATACAGACTCTGGGAGCCGGAGGAGGGTTCCGGGCCCGCGTTCTGCGGAAAGCTTTCCGCGTAAACTGTACCGCTTTACCGACGGAGGATCCTGCTTTGCGGGGTGCTCCGTTCTTCTTTTGTGCGCAGGCCCGTGTAAGGAAAATTGCTGCTG
>CANQEC010000009.1 GCA_947594335.1 uncultured Lachnospiraceae bacterium | reverse complement strand
CTGCTGAATGCGGCGCTTAAAAGCAACCCGTGGCTGGAGAGAGCGGTCATGACCGGGATCACCAGGGTCAGCAAAGAGTCGGTTTTTTCGGATCTGAATAATCTGGAGGTTGTCACTACCACATCGGAAAAATATGCTGATTGTTTTGGATTTACAGAAGAGGAAGTTTCGGCAGCTCTGGAAGAAGCCGGGATGGGGGAGCGCATGCAGGAGGTAAAACGCTGGTATGACGGTTTTACCTTTGGGAGCCGCGGCGATATCTATAATCCATGGTCTATTTTAAATTATCTGGACAAAAGAAAACCAGGGGTATACTGGGCGAATACCAGCTCCAATGATCTGATCGGAAAACTGCTGCAGGAAGGGAACAAAGGCGTCAAGATAAAATTTGAGGGTCTTCTGCGCGGAGAATCGGTCGAGGCGGCGATTGATGAGCAGATTATTTACAGTCAGCTCCTCACCAGAAGGGACGCCGTCTGGAGCCTTCTGCTTGCCTGCGGTTATCTGAAGGTTGTAAAAGCAGAGTTTGTGGAGCGGGCAGGGAGCGTTTCCTATGAACTGGCGCTGACGAACCGGGAGGTGCAGGTTATGTTTGAGCACATGGTTCGCGACTGGTTTGCCGTATACGAGGATGATTACAGTGATTTTATCAAAGCATTTTTGAGCGGAGATCTGGACGCGATGAATGTCTATATGAATCGTGTGGCCCTGGCAATGTTCAGTTATTTTGATACGGGAAGAGGGCCGCAGGGAGAGGAGCCTGAGCGGTTTTATCATGGTTTTGTGCTGGGGCTGCTTGTGGAGCTGAAAGACCGGTATTTTGTGACCTCCAACCGGGGAAGCGGTTTTGGCAGGTATGACGTTATGATCGAGCCGAAGGACCGGACGCAGAACGCGTTTATCCTGGAGTTTAAGGTGAGAAACGAAAAAGATGAGAAGGATCTTTCTGATACGGTGGAAAAAGCTCTGCTTCAGATTGAGAAAATGGATTATGAGGCCAGTCTGCGTGAACGGGGGATTCCCTCCGCCAAGATCAGGAAATATGGATTCGCGTTTCAGGGAAAGCGCGTGCTGATCGGGGAGAGATTTTCCCAAAATCGGGAACTGTCATAGAACATAAATTGCTGCTGTTCAGTTTCACACCACTGGTCCCGGAGCATTGCAGTCATAAAACAGATGAGGAGAGGGTAACATATGCCGAAAATAATGAAAATGATCGTTTTTATCAGTTTTGTCTCCGGCGCTGCGGCCGCAGCATTGTTTTCTCATTTTAATAAAGGTGCATATCTGACACTGGCGATTACTTTCGGCACGGTGTTTTACCATTTTGGGATCAGACTGCTGATCGGGATGTTTTACGATACTGTGATGAAAAACCGGGCGGATTATGCGAAGCGCTGGTATCAGCTCCGCCCGTGGGAGAACAGGCTGTATCAGTTTCTGCATGTGAAAAAGTGGAAGAACTGCATGCCCACGTATGACCCGGATGTTTTTTTTCCTCAAAAACATACATGGGATGAGATTGCGCAGGCGATGTGCCAGTCGGAGCTGGTGCATGAGACGAATGTTGTATTCAGTTTCCTTCCGGTCACGGCATCCGTCTGGTTTGGCGCGTTTCCTGTGTTTTTGACAACGTCTGTGTGCGGCGCTTTGTTTGATCTGCTGTTTGTTGTCATGCAGAGATATAACAGGGCGCGTATCATGAAAATCATTTCAAAAGGATTATAAATTGGAAAATCACGGATATTTTTTTATTCTTATGAAACAATTCTGCCCCTTCCGGCGTATTATCAGTGAAAAGCTTTTCAAGATAAAAATAAAAGAAGAGTCCCGCAGCGGACATACAAGGATTCATTGTCTGCGGGACCGGCAATAATTGAAGGAGACGGACAATGCTTACAAAAGAAGAGTTCGCCTGTGCCGTCAGGGATCACAAGGACACGGTGTTTCGTGTGGCTTTTGGCTATATGAAGAACCGGGACGATGCGGATGACATCATGCAGAATGTATTTCTGAAGCTTTTTAAGAGCGATACTGCTTTTGAAAATCCGGAACATCTGCGCAGCTGGCTGATCCGCGTGACTGCCAACGAGTGCAAATCCATTTTTCGCGCTCCATGGAGAAAGACAGAGAATATCGAGGACTATGCGGAACAGCTTGCGATGCCGACGCCAAAGCATACGGAGCTTCTCTCCACAGTGATGGGCATGCCGGAGAAGTACCGTGTGATCATCTATCTGTTTTATTATGAGGAATATTCGACAGAGGAAATCGCGGGTCTGCTGGGTATTCCGCCCGCGACGGTCCGCACCAGGCTTGCACGGGGAAGAAAGAGACTTAAAAATATTCTGACGGAGGATTAAGATTATGACGAATAAAGAATTGTTTCATGAGACATTTTCGCAGCTTCACGCCTCCGATACGCTCTATGAGGAGGTAATTGAAATGGCAGAAAACAGAGGAAAAAGAAGACGATATCATACGCTGCCAAAAGCGGCGGCCGCCTGCGCTTTGGCGGCGGCTTTAGGCGGGATCACGGTGTTTGCCGCCGCTCACAGGGACTTTTTCCAGAGTATTTTTGGCGCAAAGGGACAGGAGAACGTCGAAGTGCATGAGGTTGAGATGGACGGACAGAGCTGGACGGCACCGGCGCGGGAATGGGAGACGGCGGATGAAAACACTGCGGAACGTCTGGCAGGGGATTATACGGCGCAGGTTGGAGAATCTGTCTCGGTCTACGGCTATACCCTGACGGTGGATGAATATCTGATCGATGAAAACGGGATAGGGGCTGTCACGTATACGCTCTCCAATCCGGACGGCCTTGCCGGAGTCTGCGATGTGGGGTACGGGGAATACTATATGTCGCCGGATGTGCCGATGAAGGAAATCTACATGAAGAGTACCGGCGGAAAGAACTTTGATCACAGAAACATTGTAGATCAGATACGGACGACGGATACCGAGCTGCATGCCGTCATGTACTTTGCTCCGTTTGAAAAGCTGGAGGAAGGGGAGGAGATTCAGATCATACATTCCGGGTATGAGATCGGTGAAAACGGGAAAGCCGCGACAGAAGAGGAGCAGAGAATTACGTTTACGCCGGACAGTTTCCTGCCTTCCGACACGTATACAAGTGAAGCCGGATACACGGCGCACATTTCTCCGGTCGGTATTTTGTTTGACGCGCCTGCATTTGAGAAGGCGGAGTCTGGCTGGACAACGCAAAAGCTGCTTATCACGTACACGGATGGTTCCGTCTACCAGGCGGAAGATACGGATATCGATAATATCATCGTGGGATGCTGCAGCGCGGACGGCGGTCTTCTGGAAGTATTCAACCGTCTGGTGGATACGGAAAAAATCGCGTCGGTCACGGTCAACGGGCCGGACGGGGAAGACTTGGTATTTACAAAGTAACCCCCCATGCCAGGCATATTGGCACCACCATGAATGAAAGGGAGTTTACTCTGAATAAGAGACAGTTATGGCTGCGGGCGTTTTACCGTCCGCAGCACCTTTTATATGCGCAGGCCCACATATGGAAATCAGCTGCTGAGGCAGCATGCGGGCCGCGCGGCGAGCAGGAGGGAGAACCGCCTCCTACTCGATTTTCTTTCCGCTGCCGCAGGGACAGGGATCGTTCCTTCCCGGCTGATATTTTTACAGTAACGGCGCAGCATACTGAAAATACCGTAAAAATGTATTGATAATGTATGTATGATTATAGTAAAATTGTAATAAAAACGGGGAAGTGGAATTAATCTTTCTGAGGTAAAGAGTGAAAGGAGATTGTTATGGGTGCATTGATTGTTTATTTTTCACTGGAAGGAAACACGAAATGGGCCGTGGAGCGGATCGCTGCTGAGCTTCGCGCGGATAAGCTGCAGCTCATTCCCCAAGAGGCTTATCCGGATAAAGGATTTGGAAAATTTTTCTGGGGCGGGAAGAGCGCCGTCATGAAAGAGGCGCCGAAACTTCAGCCATATCAAATCGATCTCACAAAGTATGATCAGATCATTCTGGCGACGCCTGTGTGGGCAGGAACCTTTGCGCCGCCTCTGCGGACGTTTATCATGTCGGAGAAGCTGACGGGCAAGCGGTTCGGGCTTGTGGCATGCAGCGGAGGGGGAAGTCCTGCGAAGGCTTTCGCCGGGATGAAGGAGCTGCTGGGGATCAGGGAAGATGTCCCGGAGCTGGGGCTTGTCTCCCCGAAGGAAAAACCGGATGCCGGGAACGATGCGGCAATCGCGGAATTCTGCAGCCGGCTGAGCGTTGAGAACTGAAAAACCGGATCTGCCGGGAAAGTTATAGAAGATGTCTGCTGCCTGGAAAGAGATACGAAGCAGATTCAGGGGCAGGGGATAAACAGTATGGAAAATCTGATTATAAAACAATGCAGCGATAAATAAAGGGGAAAAAGATTATGTCTTATAATTCTGCGCAGCAAATGCTGTTTCTTTTGATCTATGGTTTTCTCGCGTGGGCGGGCGAGGCGACTTTTTTTGCCGTCAAGGAAAGAAAATTTATAAATCGCGGACTTCTGACTATGCCCATAAATTTTGAGATCGGGATCGTTTTTTCCAACATTGCGGTGATTCTGCCTACGATGGGGCGGAATTATGCGGGAATGTTTCTGCTCACATTGGCCAATCTTGTTATCACCCGCTCTGTCCTTGGTTTTTTGGGCAGCAGGTTTACAAAAAAAGCCAGGTGGCTGGAAGCGGCGCCGAGCGGGACAGGGAAGAATCTGCTTTTCAATGTGCTGACCGCCGCGGCGATTCTGCTGATTTATCTTCTGCTGCAGCCGGCGCTGATGATTCTGGCGGAGCTGATTCCTGATATCGTTCTGGAAGTGATCCGGATTGTCGCCTGGATTCTGATTGCCGCTGATTTTGTTACCGTCCTCATTGCGGTAAAAAAAGGAGAAGACAGCTTTAAGCAGAAAATGGAAACAGGGAGAGCGGATGCCGCCGCGGCGCGCATTGCCCGGTGCGTGTGGAAGCGCCTGGAGAAGGCGTATCCAGGCATCAGTGATGAGCAGAAACGCGGGGACATTGTTTTTGCGAAAGGGATGAGCCTGGACAAGATCGTCTGGGTGTTCCTGATCTCGGCGCTTTTGGGAGATATCATCGAAACTTTTTACTGCCGGTTCGTGGGCGGTACCTGGATGAGCCGGTCCAGTGTGGTATTTGGGCCTTTCAGTTTCGTGTGGGGGATAGGAGCGGTGCTGCTGACGGTGAGCCTGATACGGCTCAAAGATGAAAACGACCGCTGGGTTCTGCTTGCCTGAGCAATTCTCGGAGGCGCGTTCGAGTATATGTGCAGCGTGTTCACCGAGATCGTGTTCGACAAAGTCTTCTGGGACTACAGCTACATGCCGCTGAACATCGGCGGGCGGACCAATGTGCTGTTCATGTTTTTCTGGGGGATTTTGGGCCTTATATGGGTCAAGATCGCTTATCCGCCGCTGGATGCGTTTATTGAGAAATTTCCGCCGGTCGCGGCGAAGGTGCTCACCTGGCTGATCATCACATTGATGACACTCAATGGTCTCTTTACAGTGATGGTGATGCTGCGCTACAACGAACGGCAGACGGATCCGAACCCGTCCAACATGCTGGAGGAGTTTATCGACAAGGTTTATGATGATGAATTTGTGGAGAACCGCTGGCAGAATATGGTGAGCGCGGAGAGTGAGACGGTGCAGGAGCCTTCATGAACTTTATAGAAAGGAAACAGGGAGCCGCCCGCAGCGGCTCCCCGATTGTTTTTCAGGGCAGAAAAACAGAACCGGGGAGGGATATGATTATGAAGAGGATAGGGATTGATATTGGCACGACGACGATCAGCGCCGTTGTACTTGAGGATGAAAGCCGCCGGGTGTTGGAATCCCGGACGGTTCCGGGCGGAACTTTTCTGATCTCACAGGAGGCTGCGCTCTGCAAAGCAAAGGACTCCAGCAGAATGTGTGAGGTCTGCCCCGCAGAAACAGGGATACGTGTGCAGTATGAGGATCTGGGACAGACGGGGCATATCTGGGAGCGCATCCAGGACGCGGAATTTATGGTCGGGAAAGCGAAAGCTGTGCTGGATGAGCTGCTGGACAATCATCCGGATGCTGTCTCGATCGGTCTGACCGGACAGATGCACGGGATTTTATACCTTGACGAGCAGGGCAGGGCGGTCAGTCCCCTGTATACCTGGCAGGATCAGCGCGGAAATCTGGAGGAATCTGACGGACGTTCCTTGGTCGACTTGATTCATGACATCTGTCCGGAACCTGTGGCGGCAGGATATGGACTTGTCACACATGCGTATTTGTGCCGGAAGGGGCAGGTGCCTGCCGGGGCGGTGTCGCTCTGCACAATTCCCGATTATTTTGGGATGGTTCTGACCGGAAGGAAGACGCCGCTTCTCCATATCAGTATGGCGGCAAGTCTGGGCCTTTTTGACCGGAAGAAATTCCGGTTCCGCACGGAAGTATTAGAAAAACTGGGTGCTGATCCGCTGGTTCTTCCTGAGGTGACAGATGAATTTACCATACTGGGAAGTTACCGGGGCTGCAGTGTCACGGCAGCGCTTGGGGATAATCAGGCGAGCTTCCTCGGGGCGGTCGGCCTTGCACCGGATGCGGCGCTTCTGAATGTGGGAACAGGAGGGCAGATTTCGGTTCTATCGGAGCAGTTTTTTGAGACAGAGGGTATCGAAGCACGCCCGCTGACAAAGAATCGGTTTCTTCTGGTCGGATCTTCGCTCTGCGGCGGCAGGGCGTATGCGATTCTGGAGAGATTTTTTCGGAACTATATGGCGGCGGCAGGAGCGGGGGATCAGGAACAGTATGAGGTGATGGCGAGGCTGGCGCAGGAAGCGTATATGAGGAAGAAGTCTGGGGCAGAAGAAGAGCGGGAAACGTATGCAGAGAAGAGAGTCATAAAGAAAGACGAGCGGGAAACTGAAGAACAGCAGGTTTTCAGGGAAAAGTCAGATTTTGCGTCAAAAAAGAGAGACGCCAATTTCATGCATGTGGAAACTACTTTCCACGGCACCCGCACAGATCCGGACAAACGCGGCAGCATTACAAATCTCAGTGAGGATAATTTCACGCCGCAGAATCTGGTTCTTGGCGTTCTGAACGGGATTGCGCGGGAACTGTACGATCTGTATGTTCTGATTCATGAAGGGACAGGAATTACGGCGCGCAGACTTGTCGGGTCGGGAAACGGAGTGCGCAGAAATCCCGTACTGCGGCAGATATTTGAAGAGATGTTTCAGGCCAGGCTGGAGCTTTCCGCGTACGAGGAAGAGGCCGCCTGCGGAGCGGCCGCAGGCAGCGCGGGATTACCTGAATTTTCCATGGATTTTACAAAAATGCGATAGTGAATTTTAGAAGCGACGCCGGTGGCGCAGTTTGGAAAGGATTCGGATGCGTTGGAAGCATTTACCGGGAGGGCAGGAAGGCTTTTCGGGTATTTCAATGCCTTCCAAGCATGAGAAAATCATAAGGACAAAGTATTTGAAATAAAAAGCTGTCTGAGTATAATGTTAGGTACAGAGATACACGCAGCCCCGCGGGATCACAGGGTCATGCCTCTGACGAATGGAAAGCAGAAAGCAGGAAACGCAGTTAAGAAAATAACGGGAGGAAAATCAAAATGGAAAAAATTACTCAGACCGCAGGCAGAAATCAGCTTGGCGATTTTGCGCCGGATTTCGCTCATTTCAACGACGACATTCTCTTTGGAGAGAACTGGAACAATCAGGATATTGATTTAA
The DNA here is from genome assembly GCA_947594335.1 of uncultured Lachnospiraceae bacterium. Classification (GTDB taxonomy): domain Bacteria; phylum Bacillota; class Clostridia; order Lachnospirales; family Lachnospiraceae; genus Choladousia. The sequence continues at coordinate 14,454 of CANQEC010000009.1, read as the reverse complement.
AGACCAGGTGCATCCTCACCGTGGTGGCGCTGATGTCCTCCGGGATCACGGATTCCTCGCTGGTGTACCATCTGGAAAACGCAAAGGCTCACGGTGTGACCCGCGCGGAGATCGCCGCCATCGTAACTCATGTCGGATTTTACGTTGGCTGGCCGAAGGCATGGGCGGTGTTCCGTCTGGCAAAGGACGTGTGGAATGAGACAGAGCCGGAACTGACAGAGAAGGACAAATATCAGAATACCATCCTTTTCCCCATCGGAGCGCCAAACGACGGTTTTGCTCAGTATTTTATCGGACAAAGCTACCTCGCTCCGGTATCAGGGGAGCAGGTGGGCATTTTCAACGTGACCTTTGAGCCGGGCTGCCGGAACAACTGGCATATTCATCACGCCAACAAGGGAGGCGGACAGATTCTGATCTGCGTCGGCGGACGCGGATATTATCAGGAGTGGGGCAAGGAAGCCGTGGAAATGAAGCCGGGCGACTGCATCAACATCCCAGCTGGTGTAAAGCACTGGCACGGCGCTGCGCCGGACAGCTGGTTTTCACATCTAGCCGTGGAGGTTCCGGGAGAAAACAGCTCGAACGAGTGGCTGGAGGAAGTTACCGATGAAGTTTATTCTGCCCTGAAGTCCGATACCCCGCAGTAAGCTGCGGGGCCGCGCAGACAAGCAGGAGGAACAGCCGCCTCCTGCTCGATCAGAGCAGGATTTTCAGGTATTGACAAATCTCTTGTTTTGCCCCATAATAAGACTAAGTCTTAATATTGAACAGAGAGGGTGACTGCATTGCTTCAGAGAAATACCAAACAACGCACTCTGGTGCTTGAAGCGGTGAGGTCGCGGAAAGATCACCCCAGTGCGGATGAGATTTATCTTGATGTGCGCAGGGAGGATGGCAGGATCAGCCGGGGAACGGTATACCGCAATCTGAATGTTCTGGCAGAGAGCGGAGAGATCTCGCACGTAAAGGTTCCGTCTGCAGACCGCTATGATCTGCGGATGGATCGTCACTACCATTGTTTCTGTACTTCCTGCGGCGCCGTGTCTGACGCGCCGGTTTTGTATCGGGAGGAGTATGACAGGCAGGTGGAGGAGGAGACAGGATTTCAGATTCAGAGGCACCGCACGATCTTTGAGGGATTGTGTCCGAATTGCCGCAATCGGGCAAAAAAGGAGTTCCGCCTGGAAGAGGAGAAAAAGTAATGCCGGGAGAAAAAGGCGCTGTCCGGGAATGAAAAAACTCCCGCGGCAAAGGAAGCAGAAATTGTGAAGGGATACCTGTAAATTCTGCAAAAGCAGAAAATCAAATAAAAAGGAGAATAAAACTATGGCAGGAAAAGCAACAAAGTACGCAGGAACACAGACAGAGAAGAATCTTGAGGCCGCATTCGCGGGAGAGTCTCAGGCGAGGAACAAGTATACCTATTTCGCATCCGTGGCGAAGAAGGAAGGCTATGAGCAGATGTCTGCGCTGTTCCTGAAGACGGCTGACAATGAAAAAGAGCATGCGAAGCTGTGGCTCAAAGAGCTGAGCGGCATCGGAAATACCGCGGAGAATCTTGCGGCGGCGGCTGACGGCGAGAACTATGAGTGGACCGATATGTATGAAGGCTTCGCGAAGACCGCTGAGGAAGAAGGCTTTACAGAGCTGGCTCACAAGTTCCGTCTGGTAGCTGCGATCGAGAAGCACCATGAGGAGCGTTATCGCGCGCTGCTCAAGAACCTGGAGACGGCTCAGGTGTTCGAGAAGAGCGAAGTGAAGGTGTGGGAGTGCCGCAACTGCGGACACATCGTAGTTGGAACGAAGGCTCCGGAAGTATGTCCGACCTGCAATCATCCGCAGAGCTACTTTGAGGTTCACGCGGAGAACTACTGATGGCAGATCGCGCAGGAGATGATTTTTGCTTCCGCAGGCGGTGGGAGATAAAACTGTACTGCGGGAAATAAGACTGCATTTTGAATGAGCTGCTTGCTGCAGCTCCTCTGAATTGCCGGGCGCGGAACAAAATAAAAAAATGTGATAAAAGAACAGCTGACTTCATAAAGGGGCTGTCGGGAAATGTCTGGCCGACATATCTTCCGACAGCCCCTTTCAAACCTTGTTATCCTTTGACTCCTCCGGCCGTAAGTCCCGCCGCCAGATGCTTTTCGATGCACAGGAAGAGGATGATGACCGGTACGGTCGCGAACAGGGATGTCGCGAACAGATACTGCCACTGGATCATGTTGAAACCGTAGAAGACGTTGATGCCGACGGTGATGGGCTTCAGCGTGTCCGTGGACATCAGAGTCAGCGCGATCGTGTATTCGTTCCAGGAATTGATGAACACGAAGATCAGCGTTGTGACGATGCCGGGTGCCGACATCGGGATCAGAACCCGGATCAGGGAACCGATGGTTCCGCAGCCGTCAACCTTTGCCGCCTGCTCCATCTCCGGGGAGATCGAGAGGAAGGTGCCGCGCAGAAGCCAGATCGCGAACGCCTGGTTGAACGCGGCGTTCAGAAGGATCAGGCCGAGCAGGCTGTTGACCAGGTGCATCGTGGTCATCAGCTTGTAGATACCGACCAGAAGCACGACCGGCGCGAACATCTGGCTCATGATTACCAGTCCGAGGAAGACCGATTTTCCTTTGAACTGCATGCGGCTCATCGCGTAGGCGGCCGGAATGCCGCAGAGGATTGCGACCAGGGTCGCTCCGCCGGCCACAATAACAGAGTTCAGGAAATACCGGAGAACAGGGGCCGCAGACCAGATCTCAATGAAATTTGACCACTTCCATTTGACCGGCAGGATTGTCATGCTGAGCGCGTACATCTCGCTTCTGTCCTTCGCAGCAGTCGTAAACATGACGAAGTAGGGATAAAGGATGACGACGCACAGCACGATCACAAACAGATAGAGAAAGAATTTTTTGATAATGTTTTTGCGTTTTCTTCTCGTCATAGTTCTTCCTCCTTTTCAGCCCTCAGCGACAGGATCATGTATACACCTGCACAGACGCACAGAATCGCAAAGCCGATCACGGAAACTGCCGCGGCCTGTCCTGATTTGCCGTTGTAGAACGACAGTTTGTACAGGTAGGTGGCGAGCGTGTGGGTCCTGTCGGCGGGGTCGCCTTTTGTGATTGTCCAGATGATCGGGAAGGAGTTGAACACATAGATAATGTTCAGAACCGTGGATACGGTAAGGCTCGGCTTCAGCAGAGGAAGCGTGATCATCCGGAGTTTCTGCCAGAACCCTGCTCCGTCGATATCCGCCGCCTCGTAGAAGGTGTTGTCGATGCTCTGCAGTCCGGAGAGTACGCAGAACGTGACGAACGGGAAAGTGACGAAGATGCCGATCCAGCATTCCCACGCAAAATACGCATTCGCGTCAGGCGTCCAGTTGATATAATTTTTGATAAGGCCGAGTTTGCTCAGGATCACGTTCAGCGAACCATAGTCGGCGTTGATGATATATTTCCAGATGACAGACTGGATGATCAAAGATGTAGCCCATGGGAAGACCACAATGGCCCGAACGAGCTTACGTCCCACAAATTCCTGATTGAGCACCATGGCGATGACAAAGCCGATGAGCGTGGAAAATCCGACAACCGCCACTGTCCAGACCAGGGTGTTCTGAAGCGTATGCCAGAAGGTGGGGGAGGCAAAGATCATCTTGAAGTTTTTGAAGTCATTGTATCCCTTGATGACGCCGGCGCGCGAGATTTCTGACAGAGACAGCTGGAACACAGTGACGATCGGGACTGCGATCATCACGGCCATCAGGATCAGGCTTGGCAGCATCCAGAGATAAGGTTCCGCCTTCTTTCGTATGGCATGTTTTTTCATTCGTTCGCCCCCTTATTGTGAAAGCACGAAGCGGCCCGTGGGCTTTCACTCATTGTATTGCCCGCAGCGCGGGCATAAATATTCTGTAAAAATGAAGGAGCCGGACCATGTCCGGCCCCTGGAAGCCAGTTTGCTGTTCGGAGAAAACGCAGGATTATTCTGTCTCTGCCTCTGTCTCCATCGCCAGTTCTTCCGCAAGCTCAAGAATCTCTTCCTGAAGCGCGTCGAGCGTACTCTGCGCATCCGCGCCCTGGCAGATCTGCTGCTCTGCGTTGATGACGCCCTGCTTCACATCGTTCCACTCCGGTTTGGAGGCCGGGTAGAAGTTGCAGGAAGCAAGCATGTCGCAGAATGTTGCGAAGTATTCGCTGTTGCCCTCGCCTGCGTCACCGCCCTTCTGGAACTGCTCCGCGTTTTCGGTGAGGATCTCGGCGGAATCTGTGGTAACCGGCAGGAAGCCTTCAAATACCATGTACTCAGCGTAAGTATTTGCGTCATAGAACGCGTCGAAGAATCTGCTGATCGCGGCTGTACGCGCGTCCTGATCTTCGGCTGCGTCATCGCGGAATGCCATCAGACGGTCGCACACGCCCATCTGTACGGATTCATTCTCGCCGTTGGTCGGCATCGGAGCGACGCCGAAGTTGATGTCCGGAGCAAGGTCGTACAGGTTGCACGGTCCAAGCATCATCGCCAGGGAACCTGCCGCGAAAGCATCCTGCTGCGGATAACGTGTCTCGGTGTAAGGATCAGCCGTGCAGTAGCCGGAGTCGATGAGCGTCTTCATGAACTCGACAGCTTCCACGTTTTCAGGGCTGTTCAGTGCCCAGTTGCCGTCCGCGTCAACGAATCCGCCGCCGTTGTTCCAGCTGTAGTAGGAGAACGCCGCCTGGCCCTCGTCGGTGGAGATGTCAAGGCTCCACGGAACGATATTTTCATCGTACGCTTTGATCTTTTCGCAGGCGTCAAGAACGCCGTCCCAGGTCGTCGGGACTTCGGCGCCGGCAGCCTCAAGGATGTCCTTGTTGTAGAAGAGGGCACGTGCGGAAGCCAGAATCGGAAGCGCCCATACAGTGCCGTTCATGTCGTTCGCGTTCCAGAAGCTCGGAAGGATCTTGGCCTTCAGCGCAGGGGATGTGTACTCCTCCGCCGGCATCAGCAGATCGTCGGCTACATAATCGGCAAACGTGTCGATATTCAGGATGTCGGGGGCCTGATTTGTGGTAATACGGGTGTTGACAACCGTATAGAGGTCGTTCCAGGAAACGATCTCGATGTTCAGATCGATGTCCGGATTGGCCGCTTCAAAAGCGCCTTCGAACCCATCGTCTCCGATCCACCAGTCCTGTGTAAAGTTGCCGTACTGGGAAATGATCACATCCAGAGTGACTTTGCCGCCTTCCTCTGCCGCCGCGGTCATCGTCAGACCAAGCGCCATGGTAAGCGCAAGAACCGTTGCAAGAACTTTTTTCATTAAAAAACCTCCTTCGCTTTGAATCTCTTTAAATCCCATAGAAGCCATATCGGAGAATGGTAATATTGCACAAAACCCTCCGACTGTATACAATTATACTTGTTGATTCTGCGATAATATAGCAAAAAGAGTACGTACAATAGAAAAATCGTACGCAATTTCCGCAAAATATACTTAATTACGAAAATATGTATGAAATATTATAAAAACACTGCCGCATGCAGATGCGCATTCAGCGTCTGTGCATCTTGCGGTAGGCGCTTGGCGTACAGCCGGTAAACGTGCGGAAAAGCTTGGTAAAATAATTGTAATCCCCGATCCCGACGGCCTCTGCTATGGAGGAGATGGTCTGACCGCTCTGGAGCAGGAGCGCCTTTGCCAGGTCAATCCGCCGGCTGGTGATCAGCCAGGAAAGCGTTTTCCCGCCGGAGAGTTCTTTGGCAAGCAGACATAATTTTGTCCGGCCGATATGGAGCTGGGCGGAGATCGACGCGAGCGACAGCTTTTCCGTGCAGTGTTGTTCCAGAAAAAGGCTGAGCCTCTGCAGATCCGTGAGCTCCGCGGCAAGGATCATCTCTTTTTGCTGAATATAGGAAGACAGGGCCTCCAGGATTTCCAGATAGGCGCGCAGTTCCTCTTTTGTATACTGGCGGAACTGAAGAAAAGCCTGACGCAGGTCTTCCAGCGCGGGCTGGCCGGCGGCAGAACCTGCATTTTCGGATTTGGCATCTTTTTCATTTCCCGGCCACCAGGTGAGTGTCCGGCGGCAGTTTTCCCACTGTTCTTCCAGGGGGGAGTCGTCCAGAAACTGTCCGCAGATCAGATAAGCGAGAGGGGCTTCCCCGGTTCCGGCGCGGATCGGCAGCACAGCTTCGCAGATTCCTGCGTGGCAGCGGTAAAAATAGAAAGAGGAGCCGTTTTTGTCCGGGCCGAAAAGCTCCTGTCCGTTTTTTTGGGCACATGATTTTACGGCGTGCATATCGCATGATACACAGCGCGCATGACCTTTGGGGGACGCGTTGATCTGCGCGCAGAACGGCGCGTGGTCGCTGCACAGGCAGATATCATGCCCCTGCGCGTTCAGGATATTGGCGCGGATGCCGGTAAGCGTATAGAGATTTGAAACCAGACGCAGCAGCTGTTCCTGATTAAAAAGAACATTCTTCATGAGAACCCCTTTCTTATTTCTGCACATTTTATGCAAATGCGTAAAATCATCTATTTTTTGTATTATATTTCTATTCCTGGAATAACGCAATGAAAATTTTCTGATAAAATTTTCCGAAAAACTTTTTAAAAATATTTCTTACAGTTGTCCGGGAGACGATAAGTATGGTACAATATTTTTAAATTCCGGCGCTTTTTTTGGGCGTCCTGAATATGAGGCAAAACATACTGTGCGGAACATCCTGTGCAGCAGGCCCTGCAGGAAGGTTATGGTTTGCCGATCGCGTAAATATACATTAAGAACTGGAGGAAATCATTATGAAAGACGCAACGAAATGTCTGCACGCAGGTTATCATCCGAAAAATTCCGAGCCGAGAGTCATGCCGATCGTACAGAGTACCACGTATGTCTATGACAATACGGAAGAAGTCGCGGCGGTATTTGATGATCCGACAAAATCCCTGATCTATTCGAGATTCGGGAATCCTACGGTTATGGCGGTGGAAGACAAGATCGCCGAGCTTGAAGGCGGCATCGGGGCGATGTGCACCACATCGGGACAGGCCGCCACGCTGCTTTCCATCCTGAATATCTGTAAAGCCGGGGACAGCTTTATCAGCACGACGGAGATTTACGGCGGCACAGTCAATCTGTTCTCCTTTACACTGAAGAAGATGGGGATTGAGTGCATTTTTATCGACAAAAACGCGGATGATGAGGAGATTTCCAGATGTTTTAAACCGAACACGAAAGCTGTGTTCGGTGAGACGATCGCGAATCCTGCGCTGACCGTATTTGATATCGAGCGTTTTGCCCGCCTTGCCCACGCGCATGGGGTTCCGCTTATTGTGGACAATACGTTTGCGACACCGGTGCTGTGCAAACCGTTTGAGTTCGGCGCGGACATCGTGGTGCATTCCACTTCCAAATATATGGACGGTCATGCCGTGCAGATCGGCGGTGTCATTGTGGACAGCGGAAAATTTGACTGGGAGAACGGGAATTTCCCAGAGCTCGTGGATCCGGATGAGTCGTATCACGGACTTTCCTATACGAAGACTTACGGGAAAGCTGCCTATATCATCAAGGCAAGGATGCAGCTGATGAGAGATTTCGGCGTGTACCCGGCGGCTCATTCCGCGTTTCTTCTCAACCTCGGGCTTGAGACGCTGGAAGTCAGGATGCGCCGCTACTGCGAAAACGCGATGATCGTCGCAAAATATCTCGAGAAAAACGATAAGATCGAGAGCGTAAAATATCCGGGACTTGAGAGCGATGAGTGTCATGCCCTGGCACAGAAATATCTTGGCGGAAACAGCAGCGGAGTCATCTCGTTTGTCATCAAAGGAGGCAAGGAAGCGGCGATGAAATTCATGAATTCTCTTGAACTCGCCTCCAACGAAGTTCATGTTGCGGATATCCGCACGTGCGTCCTTCATCCGGCCAGCGAGACACACCGCCAGCTTTCTGACGAACAGCTCGTCGCCGCGGGAATCGAGAGCGGCATGGTGAGACTGTCGGTCGGCCTTGAGGATGTGGAGGATATTCTTGCCGATCTTGAGAAGGGCTTTGCGGCTGTTGGCTGAAAGCGGACGAATTAATATGATGCCAGGATTGTGGGGTGCTGAGCGCCAGTGGCGCTTGTCCAGCACCTACCGGAGCGGAGCGAAGACAGCGAAGCACGAAACAATCCGTCCGGCATCTTTTGACCCCAACATCATTAATACAGGAAAATGAAGATGCCTCTCCTGCCGCGGCGGGGGAGGCGTCTGTTACAGAGGGAGGAGAGCAGTATGCCGTTTTTGATGATAAGGGATGATATAGTGAATGTGTGCGTGGATGCGGTGGTGAACCCGGCCAATGAGAACCTGCTGGAAGGGAGCGGAACCAGCCGGGCGATCTACCTTGCGGCCGGGGAGGAAAAGCTTGAAAATGCCTGCCGCAGGATCGGCCATTGCGCCCCTGGCCGGGCAGTCATAACAAAAGGTTTTGACCTTCCCGCGAAGTATGTGATTCATGCGGTGGGTCCCCTGTGGATGGGAGGAAACCACAAAGAAGAGGAGATGCTTTACAGCGCCTACAGGGAATCCCTTATGCTGGCCCGGAGGCATCGCCTGAAGTCGATCGCGTTCCCGCTGCTTTCCGCCGGCAGCTATCACTATCCGAAGGAGCAGGCGCTGAAGACGGCAGTCCGGGCGATCAGCGATTTTCTGATGGAGCATGAGATGCTGGTTTATCTCGTCCTGTATGACAGAAGCGCCGTTTCCATAAGCAGGAAATTAGTGGATTCGATCGAAGAGTACATAGATGATCACTACGTGGAAATAAAGGACGAGCATCTGGAAGGAGACAGAGGGTATCCGGATTTCAACAGAGATCAGTCCTTTGTGTGGAGAGAATGCAAAAACGAACAGTTATCCGGCGCAGAGCGGCCGGAACCTTTGCCGGGAGCGGCAGGGATGCCTTTGGCAGGAGCGGCAAGGATGCCTTTGGCAGGAGCCCCGAAGCGGAGTCTGGAACAGCTGCTGGCGCATATGGATGAAACCTTTTCGCAGATGCTGCTCCGCCTGATCGACGAGCGCGGGCTGAAGGACTCGGCCGTCTATCGAAAAGCCAACGTGGACCGCCGCCATTTTTCCAAGATCAGAAATGACGTCAATTACGCGCCGAATAAAAAGACCGTGCTGGCCTTTGCCATTGCGCTTGAGCTGTCCCTGGATGAGACAAAGGATCTTCTGAACCGTGCCGGATTTGCGCTTTCAGGCAGCTCCCGGTTTGATGTGATTATCAGCTTCTTTATTGAGAATCATCAGTATAATATTTTTGAGATAAATGAGGCGCTGTTTGCCTATGGGCAGCCGCTGCTCGGGCAGGCCTGATTTTTTCGGAAAAATGTCCCCGGCCATGCGACCTGTTTCCTTCCGGACTGCTGTATACTTCGGTCATAAAGAAAACGCAGTTACAAAGAGGAGACGGCCAGACGGCACAAAAAAGAAGCTGCCGGAGGGCCGACCGGATTAAGGAGAAGGAGGCAGACATTATGAAAAAAGGGCTGACAGAAATGGTTTTTATTCTTGACAGAAGCGGATCGATGGCAGGGCTTGAAGGGGATACAATCGGAGGATTCAACGGCATGATCGAAAAGCAGAAGAAAGAGGAAGGCGAGGCGAACGTCACAACGGTGCTTTTCGACGATAAGTATGAGCTGATTCATGACCGTTTTCCGATCCAGGCGGTGAAGCCGATGACAGACAGAGATTATTATGTGCGGGGCTGTACGGCTCTTCTGGATGCCGTCGGAAAAACGATCAGCAAAATGGTGAATATTCAGAAACGTCTTCCGGAAGATATGCGGGCAGAGAAGGTGATCTTTGTCATTACGACAGACGGTTTTGAGAACGCGAGCCGCGAATACAGCCGTGCCCGGATCCGCGAGATGATCCAGAAAGAGAAGACGAAATACGGATGGGAATTTCTGTTCCTCGGAGCCAACATGGATGCAGTCGCGGAGGCGGGAAAGTTTGGCATCTCGGCAGACAGGGCAGTTACTTTTGAAAATGACAGCCAGGGAATCGCCACAAATTATGAGGCTGTGGGGGCGGCCCTCAGCGGTATGAGATCGGCCCCGTGTATGGCTTCCGTGGACGGCAGCTGGAAGAGCCGGATTGAGGAGGACTATCACTCCAGAGCCGGCAGAGGATCGAAGAAAAACAGCAATCCGTAAAGCGGGCGTACCCGGCGGTCCCTGTCGGATAAAAAAGACACAAAGATTTTATGAAAAATACTTGTATAAAAGGATAGAAAGGGTTATAATCAAAACAGCAAATGGAATAAGTTCTTCGGGGCAGGGTGAGATTCCCTACCGGCGGTGACAGTCCGCGACCTGTATTTTTATACAGCTGATCCGGTGAAATTCCGGAACCGACAGTATAGTCTGGATGAGAGAAGAAATGAATGGTCAGTTTATTCGCTCAGTGCCCCTTGGCACTGAGCTTTTTGCGCGAACAGTGAGCCGGATGTACGTGCAGAGCACGGACAAAGTGAGCTCTGTGTCAGTGCAAAATGCATCTTGCGCTGGCACAGAGCGAATTGGATGGTTATGCGTAGCATGACCATCCGGCGAACGTCGCGACAGCGAGCGAAGCCTGCTTCGCGAGCCTGCACACAGCATGCAGCACCCGGACCGCGCGGCAGCGAGCGAAGCCTGCACACACCACGCAGCACCACGCAGTACCATTTTCGGAGAATTTACGAAATTTGTCAGTGCAGCGATGGAGGATTGACTTTTGTCTCTCCAATCGCACGGCATGTCATATTTTAGTATTTGCGGCAGCTCCTTCCTTTTTAAGGTGGAAGGGATGCTGCAGCAGCCGAAAGGAGTATTGCAGTATGAAGAAAAAAATGACAACACAGGAACTGATTCTCACAGGTATGCTGGCGGCGGTTGCGGGCGTTTTGATGTCGCTTGAATTCTCCGTGCCGATGATGCCGCCCTTTTACAAGGTGGACTTCAGCGATGTGCCTTCCGTTATAGCCATCTTTCTGATGGGACCGGTTTCGGGGGCGCTTGTGGAGCTGGTCAAGATCGTGATCAAGCTGATCACTGTGGGAACAAATACCATGTATGTAGGAGAGCTGGCTAATCTGATCGGGATCGTGCTCTTTGTGGCGCCGATCTGGATGATTTATAAGAAGCGCGGCCAGAATATGCGTGCGGCCATGGAAGCGCTGATGGTGAGTCTGCCGGTCCGCATCGCTGTTTCCTGCGTGATCAATGCCTGCATTACGCTGCCGCTGTATGCCCGTGCGATGGGAGTTTCCCTGAATGAGGTCGTACAGACGGTAGGCGCGGTCAACCCTTTGATTAAAAATCTGCCGCTTTTTCTGATTCTGGCGACGGTTCCGTTCAATCTGCTTAAGCTTCTGCTGAATTATACGGCAGGGTGGCTGCTGTTTGAACGCCTGAAAAAGGTCAGCATACTCAGGACGCGGACGGTATAAGGCAGTTATCTTAGAGGATATGCGGGAAAATGCTGCTGGCGATGCGGTGCTGCGTCAGCAGCTGTTTTCTTTGCCCGGGCCTGCGCAAAATTGAAATAAATAATAAAGGAAGGTGAAGAAATGCTTCGAAAATATCGGGAACTGACCCGCCTCGAGATGGAGCAGGTCGATAAAGAACACACGATTATACTGATTCCCGTGGGCGCCCTTGAGCAGCATGGGAATCAGGCGCCGCTGGGCACGGACGATATCATAGCCGAGGCCATGGTGGAATATCTGGACAAAGCGCTTGAGGAAGCGGGCGAGCCGGATTTCCCGATGCTCGTGTTTCCGCTGATTCCGGTCGGACTGAGTACGGAACACCGGAATTTCTGCGGTTCGGTCACACTGCGGCCGGATACCTATTATCATCTGCTGTATGATATCTGTGTCAGCCTTGCACACCACGGATTCAAAAAGATCGCGTTTCTGATCTGTCACGGCGGAAACGCGCCGATCATCCAGGTGCTGAGCCGGGAACTGCGGAGTGAGCTTGGAATCTCACCGTTTATGCTTTCATCCGGTGCGTTTAGTCATCCGGATGTGAAGGCGACTGTCTCCGAAGGAAATATCTGGGATTTCCACGGCGGGGAGATGGAGACTTCCATGGTGATGGCAGTGGACGAAAGCCTCGTGAAGCTTGAAACCTCCGAGGCCGGCATTCCGACTGCTTTTGCGGACAACCATACGCTTCTTCCGTATGGCAGTGTGTCGATCGGCTGGGTGTCCGAGGACTGGAAAACTGCGGAGGGAAAACCGATTGGTATCGGCGGCGATCCGTCCGGGGCCACAGCGGAGAAGGGCCGTATTATCCTTGAGACCAGCGCGAAGGTGCTCGTGCCGGGATTGCTGGAGATCCGGGACTGGGAGGGATAACCAGAGGGGAGTGTGGTACGGAGATTACTATGGAAAATCTGTTTCTGACGAATTATACAGAAAAGACTTTTTTGGATAAAATACGCGAGAATCTTCGCAGATGTACGGCCTTTTATTTTTCGGTCAGTTTTATAAAAAAGGCCGGGCTGGTGCTGCTGTTTGAGGACATCAAAGCGGCAGTTGACAGGGGAGCAAAAGGCAGGATCATCACTTCGACATATCAGAATTTTACGGATATTGAGTCCTTAAAGAGTTTCCTGGCTTTGATGGAATATCCGAATTTCGAGTGTCATCTGGATTATGAGAATTTTCATGACAAACATTACGCGGTCGTAGGATATCATTCCAAAGGATATCTGTTTGAATATCCGGATTCAAGCGAAATTGTTGTTGGGTCCTCCAATATTACCCGTTATGCCCTGCAGAAAAATATAGAGTGGGATATTTCTGTCTTTGACGATGGAAGTTCTGAAGTTTTCAGACAGGGGATGCGGGAATTTGAGGAGAAATGGCAATCCACGGAGAAACTGACGATTGATTTGATTAACCGGTATTCCAGTCGGCTGAACTTTGCCATTGAGCGGTGGGACATGGATTATGATCTGGTGAAAGAGGAGGTAAAGCCCAATTATATGCAGCGCCGTGCTTTAAAGGAACTGAACCGGTATCGCGTGATGGGAATCGGCAGGGTGCTGATCGTAGCCAGTGCGGGAAGCGGGAAAACTTTTCTGGCGGCGTTTGACGCATGGAATTTTAATCCTAAAAGACTGCTGTATATCGTTCATGAGGGTTCCATTTTGAAAAAATCTTTAGAGACATTTCAGGTGATATTTGGAAACAGCGTTACGTATGGGATGTTCAATAAGGATAATAAGGATATCGAGGCGGATTTTCTGTTTGCCGGAAATATGATTATGAGCAGATCGCTGGAACTTTTTGATCCAGGGACGTTTGATTACATTGTCATTGATGAATGTCACCACGCCGCCGCCTCTACTTATAAGAAGATCATCGAATATTTCAAACCGGAATTTCTGATCGGTCTGACGGCTACGCCGGAACGAATGGACAATCAGGATATTTTTGAGATGTTCGACCAGAATGTGCCGTTTGAGCTGCGTCTGCGGGATGCGATCATGAATGGTCTTGTTGTTCCGTTTAAGTATTACGGAATCAGGGATGTGCTGGTGGATTACGGACTTCCTAAGGGTAAGGAACGGAAAATGATCGCCCAGCTTGCGGATGAAGAGCACTGCAGTTTTATCGTGAGTGAAATTGAGAAACACAGGCCGGAAGGAAAACTGAAAGCGCTGGCTTTCTGCCGAAATGTCACTCATGCAAGAATGATGAGTGAAGCTTTGTCGGAACATTATCATACCGCGTATCTGACAGGAAAAAACAGCATTGGAGAGCGCATCAGAGCCTACAACGATCTGCAGAGCGATATCGCTCCTCTGGAGATTTTATGTACGGTTGATATTCTGAATGAGGGAGTTGATATTCCTGGTACGAATATGGTTCTGTTTCTCCGTCCGACGGACTCTTCTACGGTTTTTATCCAACAGCTGGGGAGGGGACTTCGGAAATATGAGAATAAACAATATGTCACGGTTCTGGATTTCATCGGAAACGGCTATAGAAGAAGTGTTCAGATTGCGTTCGCGATGGGAAGTCTTTCCGGTAATTTTGTGATGGAAAAGCGTCTGATGATATCACTGATCCGGGATAATTTTTCTGCGCTGGGACTTTCTCCGTATGGTGTGGAGATTCATATTGATGATCTGAGCAAAGAGGAGATCATTCAGTATCTCGATGAAGAAAATTTCAACAGTCTGTCATATCTGAAGCAGGATTATTTTAACTTTAAAAAGTATATCAACGCGGAATTTTATCCGCAGCATATGGATTTTCTGAACAATGACTGTGCGCCTGATCTGCTTCGTTTTCTGAACAGTAAGGTTCAGGGACGCAAAGCCTGTTCTTATTATAATTTCCTGCAGGGGATTGGAGAGGAGCAGCTTCCGGTATTTACGAAAAGGCAGGTTGATTTTGTCAGGTA
>CANQEC010000008.1 GCA_947594335.1 uncultured Lachnospiraceae bacterium | reverse complement strand
GACAACATGCCGGATATCTTCGTAAACGGCGGCGCTACGGACTTCGCAAACTGGGAAGGCCTTGTAGTGGATATGAGCGACCAGGAGTGGGTTTCTGACACAGACGCGGCTTATGTTGACGATCAGGGAACGATCGGCTTCCCGTACACCACAGAGGCAGTCGGCCTTGCGTACAATGCGGACATTCTTGAGAAGGCAGGCGTTGATCCGGCGACCCTTACAGGTCCGGAGGAGATCAAGGCAGCGTTTGAGACGATCGACGGCATGAAGGAAGAACTCGGCATCGACGCGGTAGTCGGATACTGCGCAGAGGTTGTAAACCTTTACTGGTCTACAGGAAACCATCTGTTCGCGAACTATCTTGACGGCGGACTTGACCGTGACGACACGACCTACATCGACCTGCTCAACGACGGCGGCCAGCTTGATATGGACCGTTTCGGAAAATTCGCTGAGTTTGTAGGCCTTCTGAACCAGTATTCAGACCCGGCTCTTCTGGTTTCCGGAACGTATGACCAGCAGATCCTCAACTTTGCGTCAGGCAAATACGCGTTTGTTACCCAGGGTTCCTGGATCGGCGCGACGATGACCTCCACAGACGCTGAGGCGTATGAGGCGGCCGGAAACTTCAAGTGCGGCATGATTCCATACGCATTCGACGAAAGCGTGGATACAATCCTTACGAACTCCCCGTCCTGGTGGGCAGTATACAAGGACGGCAATGTGGACGAAGCTCTTGCGTTCCTTCAGTGGCTGACCACGGACAAGGCACAGGAAGTTCTGGTTATGGAAGCAGGCTTTGTAAGCCCGTTCAAGTCCTGCACCTATGTAGCGAACGACCCGTTTGCCCAGACGATCATGGATTATCAGGCAGCAGGAAAGACCTCAGCATGGCACTGGCTGAGCATGAAAGAGGGTATCTCTCAGAACGCGACCGGCCAGGTGTTCGGTATGTTCGCGCAGGGACAGCTGGACGCGGCAGGATTTGCTGACGCGATGCAGTCAGTAATCTCTGACTACTACGCAAATTAAATATACGAATATCCGTGACCAGGAGAAGCGGAAGCTTTTCGAGGTGTGCGGCCTGGTTTGAAAAGCCATGCAAAAGAGGCAGAATGTGAAGAGTCCTCTGGTATGGCAGAATAACAACTGATACGGGAAAGAGAAAATGGGCGGCGATTTCAGGTCGTCGTCCATTTTTGAACCTAAAATCAGCGTATATAATAGAAAGCCCTTCGGACGGCTCCGTCTCAGTTTCGGGTATGCGCAGCATCCGGCAGAGGGAGTACAGGGCTTTTATCATAAAAGGAGGGACAGCCGCAAATGAATACCAATAGTGGAAGCAAAAAGCTGTTATCGATCATCTTTCTTATTGCCGGCATCGCCCTGACCATAGCGGCACTGGTTCAGGATATCACCGGCAGCGGCGCCGGCTGGAGAGGGCCGGGGCTCATCATCGGTGTAGTCGGGATTTTACTCGGCATGTATTTATTCCCGACATTAAAGTATCACAGGAGTATCATCAACTTTATCTTCGTATTCCCGCTTCTGTTTACTTTCGGCGTGACCGTCATCATTCCGCTCTGTCTTGGTGTATTTTACTCTTTCAGCGACTGGAACGGAATCAGGATGACCCAGATGGTGGGTTTTTCGAACTATATATCCATGTTTAAGGATCCGGCGTTCCTGTGGTCCGTGCTCATCACGATCCTGTTCGTGGTGCTGAACATGATCCTGGTAAATGTCGTGGCGTTCTGCCTGGCGCTTCTGTGCACACAGAAGATCAAAGGCGTATCCTTCTTCCGCGCGGCATACTTCCTGCCGAACCTGATCGGAGGCATCGTCCTCGGTTACGTATGGCAGTTCGTATTCAATAACGTGCTGATCAAGTTTACAAACAACATCTCCCTGCTGGCGGCGACCGGCCCGGCATTCGCCTGCATCATCATCGTGTACATATGGCAGTACGCGGGCTACATCATGCTGATCTACGTGACCGGCCTGACACAGATTCCGGGCGAGATCCTTGAGGCGTCCCAGATCGACGGAGCGAACGCGCTGACGACACTGTTTAAGATCAAGATCCCGATGATCGCGGCGACGATCACGATCTGTACGTTCCTGACCCTGACCTCCGCGTTCAAGCAGTTCGACGTGAACATGGCATTGACGAACGGAGCCGGGGCGGTGACAGGCTTCATGGGCAAGTTCCTTACGAACGGTACGCAGATGCTCGCGCTGAATATCTATAATACAGCCATCTCCAAGAACAGCTACGCGCTCGGACAGGCGAAGGCAATCCTGTTCTTCATCCTGCTGGCGTGCGTATCGATCATCCAGGTGCGTATCTCGAACAAGAAGGAGGTTGAGATGTAATTATGATGAAGAAATCCAAAAAAATCGCGCTGACTGTCGTTGCGGTCATTATCGCGGTCTATATCCTGTCCCCGTTCTACCTGGTGCTGACGAACACGTTCAAGAACGCGAACGGTATTGTGGCGAACCCGGTGAGCCTTTCAGGAATGAGTATATCCCAGTTTGTCACGAACCTTTCCTCGGTTGTGAACAACTCAAACTTTAACTTCTGGTTCGCGTTTGCGACTTCGGCAGTAATTACGGTCGTTTCCCTGGCGCTGCTGGCGCTGTTCGGGGGCATGGCGGCATGGGTTATCTGCCGCAACAGGGCGAAATGGTCCACGATCGTGTACATGACATTTATCGCGTCGATGACGATCCCGTTCCAGGTGGTCATGCTGCCGCTGATCTCCACATTCCGTGATGTCGGAAAGTTCCTGGGGATCCAGATGCTGCAGTCGATCCCGGGCATCGTGTTTGCGTACTGCGGATTCGGCGGGGCCATGACGGTGTTCATCCTGACAGGTTTCATCAAAGGAATCCCGTACGATCTGGAAGAGGCGGCGGCTGTGGACGGATGCTCTCCGGAAGGAACATTCTTCCGCATCATCTTCCCGCTCCTTAAGCCGGTTATCATGACGGTAACGATCCTGAACGGCATGTGGATCTGGAACGATTACCTCCTCCCGTCGCTGATGCTTGGCCAGAGCGGCAAGGTAAAGACGCTGCCGGTGGCGGTGCAGTCGTTTGTAGGATCCTATGTAAAGCAGTGGGATCTGATCCTTACGGCGGCGCTGCTGGCGATGATCCCGATGATTATTATCTTCCTGATCGGGCAGAAGCAGATCATGAACGGTATGGTAGAAGGCGCGGTCAAGGGCTGATTCAGAAAATAAAAAACAGCTGCCTCCGATAAAACGGAAAGCAGCTGTTTTTTTCGAATTAAAGTTCAAGTATAACCGCCTGGTATCCGTCGAGCGTGATCTCTGTACCATTGCCGCGGATTTCCTTGCAGTTGTTCAGGACAACTTTTTTGTAAGGCGCATCCAGAGTGATGGTCTGCAGCTCGTTTTGGAAGTTGGCGGCGACGAGAAGCGCCTGCTCATCCGTGCCGCGTGTGAACGCAATCAGATTGTCACGGTCGGTCCAGAGCGGGGTCGTGACGCCGTAGACGACAGTTTCTTTGTACTGCGGATCCTTGCGCAGAGCGATCAGCTTTCGGTAATACTGGAAAACGGAATCGGGATCATTCCTCTGGCTCTCCAAATTGATGTCAGTGTAGTTCGGGTTGACACGAAGCCACGGCGTCCCTGTAGTAAAGCCGGCGTTCTTTTCCGCGCTCCACTGGAAGGGCGT
The DNA here is from genome assembly GCA_947594335.1 of uncultured Lachnospiraceae bacterium. GTDB lineage: Bacteria > Bacillota > Clostridia > Lachnospirales > Lachnospiraceae > Choladousia. The sequence goes on along the minus strand of CANQEC010000008.1, from coordinate 19,009 downwards.
TCTTGCGTTGTCACGGCTGTAGCGGGAAACAATCTTCAGCGCCTCCTCGGGGCTGTATCCTGCGTCCAGCGCCACCTGATACTGATCGATCGTGGAGATATCGTCAACCTCGTCGATGGATCTGAACTTCATGTTTTCCATGCCGATCTCCTGCCCCTGATAGATGAAGGGAAGGCCCTTGAGCAGGAACATGACGGTCGCCAGCGCTTTCTTGCTGGTGTCGTTGGTGTCGCCTTCCGGTATGTAACGGCTGACGCCGCGGGGCTCGTCATGATTTTCAATGATGTTTGAATAAAAGCCGATCCCCTCGGATTTTTTCTGTCCGGCGAAGCAGCAGTCGCGGTACGCGTTCGGGGTGATGCTCTTGAAGTCGTACCAGCCCTTGTCGCTCTTTCCCCAGATATTCGAGCCGAAATCATACATGGAAGAGAAATATCCGTTGTCCCCGATAAAATTCGCGAACTCGTTGGGATCTTCATCGAACACTTCGCCGACAGAGAACGCATTGTACACTTTGAAGCAGCGGTCACGCATCTCACCGAGAAATTCACCAATGCCGACAGCGTCGGACAGCATGTTCTGCGCCTTGCTCATTCCGTCCGCGCGGTCCGCCGGGTAATCCTTAAACGGCAGCGCTTTTTTGATGTTGATGATAGCGTCGATACGGAATCCGGTCAGTCCTTTCGCAAGCCACCAGTTAATCATTTTGTAGATCTCCTCGCGAAGCTTCGGATTTTCCCAGTTCAGATCCGGCTGCTTTTTGTGGAAGAGATGGAGATAGCATTTATCCGGATGACCCGGCAGCGGCTCCCAGACGCTTCCGCCAAAATAAGAGCGCCAGTTGCAGGGAACTTTCCCGTCCTTCATATCTTCGATATAGAAGAATTTCCCATATTCTCCGTCCGGATCCTCACAGGCTTTTTGGAACCATTCGTGCTCGTCGGAGCAGTGGTTGACCACAAGGTCCATCACGATGCCGATGTCCAGCTTCTTCGCCTCGGCGATCAGCTCTTCCATATCCTCCATGGTGCCGAAGCGGGGATCAATGTTATAGTAGTCGGAAATATCGTATCCTTCGTCGGCAAGGGGAGAGCAGTAGCACGGCGAAATCCAGACGATGTCAACTCCCAGTTCCCTCAGATAGGGGAGCTTTTCGATGATGCCGCGCAGATCGCCGATCCCGTCTCCGTTCGTGTCATAAAAGCTTTTGGGGTAAATCTGATAGGCCACTTTTTCGTGCCACCATTTTTTCTGCATAGGTGTAATCCTCCTGATATTTATTATGAAAGCTTTTGTCTTCATGCAAAATACAAAACACAAAGCAGCCGTTTCCATGCCTTGCGCTGTTTACAGTATGAACAATTTTTTACAGTATAATATCTTTTTATAACAGAAATCCTCTATAAATCTGACTAAAAACTACGTTATTTTGACTTCCTGTACTGCCTGGGCGTGCAGCCGCAGTATTTGCGGAAAGCGTTCATAAAATTTCCAAGATTATTGAAGCCGCATTCCAGGCAGACTTCCATCACAGTAAGGTCTGTATCCTGCAGAAGTTCACAGGCATTTTTGATGCGCAGTTCTGTCAGGTATTCGATCGGAGACTTGCCGATCATTTTTTTGAAGAAGCGGCAGAAATACTGTCCGTTCATGTTGACCTGCGCGGCGATATCCTGTACATAGATTTTTTCCCCGGCATGTTCTTTCATATAGGAGAGAGCTTTTTTGATCGTGGAAATGCGGCGGTCAGGACCGGAACCGGAGGCGGCGTCGGACAGAAGGCCGTTTTCGGTCAGCGCCAGGAAAATGCGGTACAAACTGATCTTAACGCGGAGATACTGAGCAGTGTTTGACAGAGTGTACTGATCCTGGTGAACCGTATGCGGAATGGTTCCGGGGAAAGCGGCGCAAAGGTCGGAGAAAGCCTGACGGATTTCCTCAAAACAGGGATCCCCGCAGGTGATGACGGCAGGAAGGGAAAGTTCTCCGTCCAGCAGGGGCCGGATGATCTGCGCCTGCACGGGGTCGGACTCGGCAAAACTCAGGCCGGAGAGAGAAAAGACGAATGCCTGTTCCTCGAAGTCTTCTCTTGAGTAAATGTAGTGAAGTTCTCCGCTGCCGACGAAACAGAAACATTCCCCGGAGATCTCATACTTCTGCATATTGATCTCCAGATGAAACTGTCCTTTCCGAAAGTGGATGATTTCCAGCTCCTCGTGCCAGTGATGCTTTGTCTGAAAAGGGGCGGAAAAAGGCCAGAGAGAACTTTTGGCCTGGTAAAAAGCGCATGGATATTTTGGGGAACCATGCTGTCTGTTTTCGCGGAAAGAGATGACGGATGTCTGTTTCATGGCGGTCTCCTGAATGTGGTAAAAATTCGCGGCAGCAGGCCGGTGCAATCGAGCAGGAGGCGATTTTCCTCCTGCCCGCCGCGCGGTTCGTGTGCTGCAAAAGCAGCAGGTTTCCTTACACGGGCCTGCGCATGTAAATCGAGCAGGAGGCGTTTTTCCTCCTGCTCGTCCGCGCGGTCCGTGTGCTGCGCCAGCAGCAATTTTCCTTACACGGGCCTGTGCATAGAAAAACGCCTGGAAACTTAACATTTCCAGGCGTTCCTTCGACGTGCGGAAGATGGGACTTGAACCCACACGGTGTAACCACCACAAGATCCTTAGTCTTGCTCGTCTGCCAGTTCCGACACTTCCGCAGGACAGTTGCCATTATAGCAAAGGGGTCTGAAAATGTCAACACTAAATTTTAAAAAAATTCCCAAAATTCCTCTTCAGGAAATTAAACGAAAAAAACAGAGCAGGAATGTGATATTTGCCCTGCAAAATATATTTTTTATTCTTTTGCACAAAAAGACTACCGTTTTGCGTGAAACTGTGGTACAATTTACCATTATATAGTTTTTAGAAACAGGGGGAAGAAAATTATGGCTAAAGAAATGATAGCTATGCTTCTTGCCGGCGGACAGGGTTCACGTCTGTACGCACTGACGCAGAAGCTCGCCAAACCGGCGGTTCCTTTTGGCGGGAAATATCGTATCATCGATTTTCCGCTTTCAAACTGCGTGAATTCAGGTATCGATACAGTTGGTATCCTGACCCAGTACCAGCCGCTCGTACTGAATGAGTATATCGGGAACGGACAGCCGTGGGATCTCGACCGTCTTCATGGCGGCGTGCATGTGCTTCCGCCGTATCAGCAGGCTTCCGGCTCTGACTGGTATAAGGGCACGGCCAACGCGATCTATCAGAATATCTCTTTTATCGAGCGTTACAATCCGCAGTATGTCATCATCCTTTCCGGAGACCAGATCTGTAAGCAGGACTACAGTGATTTCCTTCGCTTCCACAAGGAAAAAGGCGCTGAGTTCAGCGTTGCGGTTATGGAAGTGCCGTGGGATGAGGCTTCCCGTTTTGGCCTGATGGTTGCCGATGAGAACGACAAGATCACCGAGTTCCAGGAGAAGCCGAAGAATCCGAAGTCGAACCTGGCTTCCATGGGCATCTATATTTTCAACTGGGACATCCTCAAAAAATATCTGATCGAGGATGAGGCGGATCCGAATTCCGAGAACGACTTTGGAAACAACATCATCCCGAACCTTCTGCGCGACGGACGCAGCATGTACGCATATCACTTCAGCGGCTACTGGAAGGATGTAGGAACGATTTCCTCCCTTTGGGAAGCCAACATGGAGGTGCTTGATCCGGAGCACAGCGGCATCAACCTCTTTGACGATGACTGGAAGATCTACAGCCGCAACAGCGGTATGACCGGACACAAGATCACCGGCAGCGGAAGAGTCGAGAACTCGATGATCACCGACGGCTGCCGCATTTCCGGCGAAGTGAAGCATTCGATTCTGTTCGCGGGCGTGCAGGTGGAAGAAGGCGCGAGGGTTGAGGACGCTGTTGTCATGGGCGGTTCCGTGATCAAAGCGGGCGCGGTCGTGGAACACTGCATCATCGCTGAGAACGTCGTAGTCGGCGAGAACGCGGTTGTCGGCGCCATGCCGGCGGACGGAGAGAAAGGCGTGGCTACGGTAGGCCCCGGCATCTATGTGGGGGACAACGCGAAGATCGGACCGAATGCCATGGTAAAAGAGAATGTAAAGGGTGGTGAAGTACAATGGTAAATTCTAACGCGAACGCAATGGGAATCCTTTTCCCGAACAGTTATGACAATATGGTCCCGGACCTGGTGACAGAGAGACTGATGGCCTCCATACCGTTTGCAGGCCGTTACCGCATGGTGGACTTCGTTCTGTCCAGCATGGTCAACTGCGGCATTGACAATATTTCAATCCTTGTCCGTCAGAATTATCATTCCCTGATGGATCACCTTGGATCAGGCCGTGAGTGGGATCTTACCCGCAAGAACGGCGGTCTTACGATCTTCCCGCCGTATGCGGAGAAGGCCGTGAAGATTTACCATGGGCGTATTGAGGCCCTTGCGAGCATCCTGAATTTCCTGAAAGCGCAGAGAGAGAAATATGTCATCCTTTCCGATACAAATATCGCGGTGAACTTTGATTTTGAAGATCTGCTCCAGAAACATATCGAGAGCGGCGCCGATGTGACGGCGGCTTACAAGAAAGAGAAACTTCCGGACGCGATGCTGCGCGCGGAAGGTGCGGCAAAAGGCTTCTATTACACGGTGGATACGGATGAAAGCGGCCGTGTAACGAATATCCTGATTAATCCGAAGGAGACGGACGAGCAGAATCTTCTGATGAATATCTATGTGCTTGACCGCGAGTTCCTGATCAGGACCATCGAGAAAGCGTTCATGGAGGGCTTCGTCTATTTTGAGCGAGACATCCTTGCGCGCAATCTGGACAGGATCCATGTGCAGGCATACGAGTTCACAGGCTATCTGGCACGTATCAGCGGCCTGCGTAGCTACTTTGATGAGAATATGAAGCTTCTGAAGGATGAGAATCTGGACGGCCTCTTTGAGCCAAACCCGATCTACACCAAGATCCGTGACGATAACCCGACCCGCTACATCAACGGCGCAACGGCAAAGGACGTGCTGGTGGCAGACGGCTGCGTGATCGAGGGTGACGTCGAGAACTGCGTTCTGTTCCGTGGCGTTAAGATCGGAAAAGGTGCGAAGGTGAAGAACTGTGTCCTGATGCAGGATACTATTATCGAGGAAGGTGCGGAGCTTGACCATGTGATCACCGACAAGGGCGTTGTGATCACCGAGGGCAAGAAGATGGTGGGAACCGATACATACCCGTCATTTGTCGCGAAGAATAAGAGAGTGTAGCAGCATTAATAAAATTATAAAAATGTACTGTTAAAGTATGTGCGGCGCTGCCAGGAAAACGTACCTTGGCAGCGCCGTATTTTATAGTTTTTTCTTTTCCTTTAAAAAGGGTTTTTCAATGAATTTCCCTCACATATTAGAAATGGCGGGAAATTCTTCCCGCCTGCGGTCGCCCAAAGAGCTTTCGCTCAGGCCAAAGCTGCAACTCGTTACAACTTTTACTGTATTCACAACATACCATATTTAACAGCAGGACGCAAGTGATTTCAGACAAATATTTGTGGTATGGAAATCAGGCAAGCGTCAGTGAAGATTAAATACAGGATGTGCCCGCGGCTTTGGCGCGGCTACATTTCGACGAAGGAGGAATTTGATATGCCCGCGGATGTTTTTATAAGTCATCATACAAACTCGTCGCTTCATATTGCGGAGGCAGCCGCAAACAGACTGGAAGCAGCAGGAATCAGATGCTGGTATGCGCCGAGAGATACACAGGGGGATTACGCCTCCGACATTTTTGACATGATAGACGGCTGCCGGATTTTTCTGGTGATTCTGAACAAACAGGCTTCCGAGTCGTTTGACGTGATGAATGAGATCAACATAGCCTGTGATCGTCTGCGGAAGGGGGAAGATATTAAGATTATCCCGTTCCATGTGGCGGACCAGGACATCAGCAAGGCCGCGAAATATTATCTGGGAAGAATTCACTGGATCGATGCCCTTACGCCGCCGCTGTACAAAAGGATTGAGGAGCTGACGGATCATATCACGATGCTGCTGGGGCATGATGTGGAGAAGCACATGGAGCAAAAACAGGAACGGTACAGACTGATCAGCCGTATACCACAGGTACGCGATGTATTTGAAGGGAGAGACGAGCTGATTGATGAGATAGGGAGAAGGTTTGCAAAAGGGGACCGTCTGCTGTTTCTCGAGGGGATTGGCGGGATAGGAAAAAGCGAACTTGCGAAACAGTACGCCGTGCGGAACAGAGAAAATTATGAGACGATCGTCTTCGCGCAGTACATATCAGGTTTACAGGAACTGCTGTGCGACGATGAAGTATTTCTGATAGAAAATTTTGAGCCGGAAAAAGAATATGAATCGAAAGAGGAATATTACCGCAGAAAGCTGCCGGCTCTGAAACAGATCTGCAGCAGGCAGAAAGTACTTATAATCGTGGATAATTTTGACGTGGATACGGATGAGAAGCTGAGCGATCTGTCTCTGCTGAACTGCGATGTTATGATCACGACAAGAAATATTCATACAGGATTTCCTTCGCTGAAGATAACTGCGATGGAGGATCCGGATGTGCTGCGCCGTATTTTTGAGAAGCATTACGGGGATATTCTGAGCGGGGAGGATGATGGCTGTCTTGCAGAAATATTCCGTCTGGTTAATAACCACACCTATGCGGTTGAACTGATAGCAAAACAGATGAATGCCAGCTTTTTAACCGCGAAGGAGATGCTCCAGACTTTGCGATCCGGCATTTCCAATGCGCCCGGGGAGTATTTCAGCGCCAGAGACGCGCAGAATTCTGCGTTTGGGCATCTGTGTGTGCTGTTTGACATGGGAGGACTCAGCAAGGAGGAGCAAAAGGTCATGCGTTATCTCTCCCTTATGGGGACTGCGGGGATAAAGGCGGGCATGTTCAGGCAGTGGGCAGAGCTGGAGTCCTTTGATCTGATCAATACGCTGATCAGCCGCAGCTGGATACAGCGCAGGGAAGGACAGAAGATCGCGTTCCATCCGATGATAGCGGAGGTGGTAAGGAAACAGCTGAAACCGGATGAGAAAAACTGCGGGACGTTTCTGCGGAATTTCGCGGAGTACCTGTATTTTACCTGGCACAGGCCCTATGAGGAGAACCGGAAGATCCTGGATAACGTGATGGCTCTTGCGGAATATTTTCCGTCCCCGGACGTGTCCGCCCTACGTTTCTTTGAGCCGATTGGAAATTATCTGTGGCAGATGGGGAAATTTGAGGAAGCAGTCAAATATGCCGGATCCGTATACGACGCCTGCATTGCGCAGACTGGGCCGGACACGGTGGAAGCAGGAATCATGGCGAAAGAGCTGGGCGGATGTTATTTTAACGGAGGACGTCCTGAAGAGTCTGTTGAGTGGTACGAGCGGGCACTCCGGCACATGCTTGCCGGGAAAGCAGAGGACAGTGAAGATCTGGCGCTCTGCTATGAGAAGGTAGCGCGGTGCCATACCTGGGCGTGCGCGCAGGACTTTGATCAGGCAGAGAAGCTTTTTGAAGAATCGCTGAAGATTCGGTTCCGGAACCTGGAGGCGTTAAAGCGAGGAGAAAAAAGACCTCTGTTTTGCCCTTATGAAGAATTTGATATCGCGAAGGCGCAGAGATGCATCGGCATATGCTATATGGAGATGGGCCGTATGTATCAGGCACAAGGAGATTACAGAAAGGCGCTGGAGTATACAGAAAAATTTCAGAAAATTCAGATGGAGCTGGATCCGGAAAATCTGGCAACCTTATCCTATGTGTATTTTGACAAGGGCGTCTCTTATTTCGAACTGGGAAAACAGGAGAGGACGGCCGGGAACGGAGAGATGGCGGAGACCTGCTGGGAAAAGGCAAAATCCCAGATGACGACGGCAGCCGCGTATAACCTGAAAATGAGGGGAGAGGTAGCCCTGGATACAATCGCTGCGCAGGAGTACCTGGGAGATATCTGCACAGCGATGAACCAGTACGATGAAGCATCCAATGCGTATATCGCGGCGCTGGAGATGGCGAAAAAGCTTTTGGGAGACAAAAGCAGTCGGGTACAGAGAATCATGGAAAAGATGCAGTACCAGAAGGATTCTGTGTGAGAAACTCCGCTTTTATCAGTTCAATCCCTTCGGTTTTCCCGAGATTGCGGCTGTACAGCTTTTCCGTGGAATTGCACCAGTGCTCATGGACGCCCAGATTTGTGACGGTATGCCCCTGGCTGTCCGTGTACACTGTGCCGGAAGGGGATTTGGCGACAAGCCCGGCTTCATGCAGGTAGTTTTCCACGGTGGGATTGCCGCGCAGCGCGCCGTTATTTTCCGTGACTGTCGGTTCATTCATCAAAAAGTCCGCCCCCACGGAATCGATGGCCACCGGATCCTGTGAGACAAACACGCTGGAAGTGTAATTTCCGTTAAAGGGATCCTGCTGCCATTTGGAATTGTCCCCGGTGATGGATGCTCCTTCGCTGGGAGCACAGATCAGGGCATCCAGCATGTACAGCACTGTCTTTCCGCCCAGGTTGGCGTTTGCCATCAGGTCAACAAGGGGACTGTAGATACCCATCTCGCTTTGCGTCAGCCACTGGTGCAGATTTGCTCCTTCCGGCGGGCGCATGGCGTTTCCGTTGATGAAGGAGCCGAAATGATTTTTGCCGCAGAGGGTGATGCCGTAGCTGTGGCCCTTGAGATTGGCAAGATTGATCATATAGGCTGCCTCCGTCACGCAGGTCGGCAGATAATTGACCTTGCCGCTAAAGGAATGCGACCAGATAATCGGAGCGTTTTCGTCTGCCACACCGGTGTCCCGCCCCACGAAACAAACCCCATTCAAATCTCCGTCGTTACACATCTTCACCATGTAATCCGGAAACAGGCGGGACACATCATAAACCGTAATATCCGATGGCGCGACGCCCGCTTCCTTTGTCAGCGACGTAAGCAGAGCTTTCAGCAGCACCGGGTTTGTGTAACTCATTTTTGTCTCGCCGGAGGTATCGTCGTCCATGACGGCGGAGCCGTTGATGTTGGCTTTGATGGCGATTTTTTCTCCGGCAGTATACCCTCCGTCCCTGCCGCGCATATCATTGTGAGCGATAAACAGCGCCGCCCAGCCGTCTTTTGCATTTTCTTTCCCGCCGAGAGAGGCGATACTTTCATTGACCATATTCAAAACCGCGCTCTCATCAAAATGGTCAGGCTCCCACCAGTAACCGTCTCCATCCCAGTTTACAGAATCAGGGTCATAGGCCCACACCACGCGTCCCGGCATTGCGCCGATCCCTGTGCCGTAGGGCTCATGTTGCGGATAGATTCCGTCATAGGGCATGGATGCCCCCTCTTTTGTGAGCGGGAGATCGGACGCATCGGTCGTCCCCTGGATTTCCGGTACAGCTGCCCCGTCTGTTATTGTCTTATCAGTTTCGCTGGCGTCTGCCGCGGCTTCGCAGACTACGCAGAGAAACAGCAGGCAGAACGCCAGCAGAGTGGCTGTTCGTTTCATTTTGATTTCTCCTTTCGCCGTTTGATTTTTATTATACATGCTTTCCGCTCTGCTCGCTAATGATTATAATTTATATCAGGTTATTCCGGTCAAGAATATCATAAAAGAGTATGTAAAATGGGGAGAATGTGATATACTGTATCAAAACAAGAATGAAGGATTTTTCATTGTTTTAATGAGCGAGTGATGTGGGAGGTATCTATATGACACATGTTGTGCATGATCTTTTAAAACAATATGTGAAAGAGATAAAAAAGATATATGGTCTGAGCCTGCAGAAGATCATTTTATATGGCTCCTATGCCAGAGGTGATTATGTGCAGGACTCAGATATCGATATTATGATTCTTGTAAATATGTCAGATGAAGAGATCTTTAGGAAAAGGCATGAATTATCAGATATCACATTTGATTATAATTTTGACTATGATATCCAGATTATGCCTGTTGTAAAAAATATGGAGCATTTCAATCACTGGATTGGAGCATATCCATTCTACAATAACGTTCAAAAAGAGGGAGTAGAGTTGTATGCAGCATGAATTAAATGATGTTGGTGGTGCAGAAGAACTGGCTGGATACAGATTGAATGCGGCAAAAGAAGATCTGGCAGCAGGAGAAGTGGTTACTATGGCAGAAAATTACCTGCAGGAGAAAATACAGGAAAAATAAGGAGGACATATGCTGGCCCGATTAACTTTATATTTGGAGGAGACAGATCTGTCTTACCAGAAGATGTCTCTGTTTCACGGCGCCTTGATGGAGCTGCTGCCGCCTGAGTACGCGGAAGTTCTTCATCAGTCGCAGCTGCATCCTTATACGCAGCATCTTGAGAAAAGGGATGAGGGTTGGCGCTGGATTGTCAGCTGTCTGAACCGCGAAGCAGCTGAACATATCATACAGAAGGTTTTGATGAATCAGCAAGAAATTTATATCCGAAGAGACGACCGGAGAATCCGGATCATCCGGAAGGTTTATGAAGAGATTTCATATCAGGAGCTGATGCGCCGTTTTTATGAGGGATATGGGCAAAATTATATTTCTCTGCAGTTTCTTACGCCGACCGCGTTTAAGCAGCAGGGAAGTTATACCTTTTATCCTGATCTCAGATGCATCTATCAAAGTTTGATGAATAAGTACGACAGCGCGGTTGAGAGTGAGACTATGTGTGATGAGGAGACGCTGGAACAGCTCTGCCATGATTCCAGGATTGTGGAATATAATCTGCGGAGTGTAAAATACCATCTGGAAGGCGCGCGCATTCCCTCGTTTGTCGGCAGGATAAAAATAAAGCTGAGCGGGACCAGGACGATGGCTGATTTTGCGAATTTGCTGTTTGAATTTGGCGAGTATTCGGGTGTGGGGATCAAAACGTCATTGGGCATGGGGGCAATTATGGCAGGTGACAAAAATATTTGCCGTTTACCATAATTGCCGTAAAAATGCATCTGGCGGCCACAGAAAAATATGAGGGAGGGAGAGAAAATTGACGGAAGAACAGGTAAAACTGACAATCGGAAGCCTGCTTCATGATGTTGGAAAGGTTGTGTACCGCAGGGGGGACGGAAGAAATCACAGTCTGGACGGCTATGAATATCTGAAGGATGAAGCAGAAATTCGGGACAGTGAAATTCTGGACTGTGTGCGCTATCATCATGGCGTTTATCTGCGCGGTGCGGAGATTCCCGTCAACAGCAGCGCGTATCTCGTGTACTATGCGGATAATATAGCGGCAGCTGCTGACCGGCGGGAAAATACGGACATGGAAGGCGGATTTGACAGGGAGATGCCTCTGTCCAGCGTGTTTAATATTCTGAACGGGAATCATGGGAAGGGGCATTATTCGCGTCAGATTCTCGATGTCAGAAGCGGAATTAACTATCCTTCGGAGGATCCGGTTTCGATGAACCAGGGATTTTACAGACAGGTGATACAGAATATCACGGAAAACCTGAGAAACATCGAGTATACCACGGAATATGTAAATTCGCTTCTGTCGATACTGGAAACAAATCTGACCTATATCCCATCCTCGACCTCTAAAAAGGAACTTGCGGATATCTCTCTGTATGATCACCTGAAGCTGACGGCTGCAGCCGCGCGGTGCATGCAGGAATATCTGGATGACAGAGGTGTTCATGATTACCGGGACAAGCTGCTGAACAAAGCGGCCGATTCTTACAATGAAAAAATGTTTCTGCTGTACTCCATGGATGTTTCAGGAATACAGAACTTTATTTATACGATAAGCAGCGCGGGGGCTCTGCGCATCCTGCGGGCGAGAAGCTTTTACCTTGAGATTATGATGGAGCATATCATCGACGAACTGCTTGACCGTCTTTCACTCTCGAGAGCGAATCTGATTTATTCGGGAGGCGGCCACTGTTATCTTTTACTGCCGAATACGGAATCAGCAGCAAAAGCGGCGGAGGAAATGGAACGGAACACAAACCAGTGGCTGCTCGATACGTTTGGGGACAGACTTTACGTTGCGGGCGGCTATGCGCCGTGCAGCGCAAATGATCTGAAGAATGAACCGGAAGGAAGCTATGCCGAACTGTACCGTATAATTTCCCGGAAAATATCGGATAAGAAGATGCACCGGTATACCGCGGCGCAGATTCTGGCGCTGAACCGGAGATCCCGGGAGGGGGAGCGTGAATGCAGTGTCTGCCGCCAGACAGGTCCGATCGATCAGGAAAAAAGGTGTCCCATATGCGCAGCGTTGTATGAGATGTCAAAAAATATCCTCTATCAGGATTTCTTTGTTGTCATGAGAGGAAAGAGGAAAGGAGCGCTGCCGCTGCCCGGGGACAAGTATCTGTGTGCGGCCGAAAAAGCACAGCTTGCGGAGCTGATGAAGACAGATGCATATGTGCGCTGTTATTCCAAAAACGCGCTGTATACCGGCAGACATGTCAGCACCAGGCTCTGGGTCGGGGACTACACGACAGGAGATTCGTTCGAGCAGTTCGCTCAGAAGGCTGCCGGAATTGAACGACTCGGAATTTTGAGGGCAGATGTGGACAATCTGGGACAGGCGATCGTTTACGGGTTCCGACAGGCGGACGGCAGTGACCGATATGCTTCCCTGTCACGTACAGCCGCTTTATCACGGCAGTTATCGCTCTTTTTTAAATGCCACATCAACCAGATTCTGAAGCAGCGGGACGCTGATTACTTTCATGGAACGGGGGAGCGCAATGTCACGATCGTGTACTCGGGAGGAGACGACGTATTTCTCGTGGGGGCCTGGAATGATGTGATAGAGTCTTTCATGGACCTTCGGAAAGCATTTCGGCGATTCACACAGAACACACTCAGCATTTCTGGAGGGATCGGTTTGTATGAGAGCGGATATCCGGTTAATATCATGGCGCGCGAGACGGAAGCGCTTGAAAACAGTGCAAAGAATGTGGAAGGGAAAGACGCGGTGACGCTGTTTGATCCGGAGAGCGCTTACCGCTGGGATGATTTTATCCACAGTGTTATGGAAGAAAAGTTCCGGACAATTCAGACGTATTTTGAAGTGTCGTCCGATCGGGGAAAGGTGTTCCTCTATCATCTGCTAGAACTGCTTGGAAATCAGGAAATACCGATCAACAGAGCGCGCTACATATATCTGCTGTCGCGGATGGAACCGGAAAAAGACAGTCCGGCAGAGCAGCAGGAAGCTTACCGTGTTTTTTCAGGAGCGATGTACCGCTGGTCAGAAAACGAGGAAGACCGACGCGTTCTGGTTACGGCGATTTACCTGTACGTGTATCTGACAAGAGAGAAGGGGGAGGAAAATGAAGCTTGATGAGAAAAATTATGTGGATCTCGCAGAGAAAACGATCCGGGGACTGCTGGAAAAGAAAGACAGGCGGGGGAATCCGGTGAAGCTTGTTACAACATCAAAGATTCGGAATCTGCTGGCGATGACGGCAGATATTTATAATGATATCGTGAGTACAAACAGCGAAATTCTGACAGATGAAGTAATTGGGAGGATCAATTATCTTAAAATCAGATTTCTTTATGAGGCAGGAAGAGATCCCGGCGTAAAAAATCTTGTGGAGAACGCGGAAATCCTGAAACATCTAGGTGATATTAAGGCAAGTAAACGGCAGTTTATTCTGTTCAGCAGATATATGGAAGCGCTTGTGGCGTATCGTAAATATCTTGGCGCTGAGGCCGGAGACAGAGACAGTGAATAAGGGAAGAGGTGGAAGGATGTTTGCAAAGATTCAGATTACAGGGACAATTGAGGTAGTAACAGGAATGCATATCGGAGGCTCCTCCGCGTTTTCCGCGATCGGCGCGGTTGATTCGCCGGTGATCAAGGATATGAGGACAGAGCTTCCGATGATACCGGGCAGCAGCCTGAAGGGGAAGATGCGCACGCTGCTGGCGAAGCGCTACAATACAAAACTTGCCGTAAATCCGGATGACGACGATGAGCGCCTTACGGATCTGTTTGGCTGTGCGAAAAAAGGAAACGTGAAGACCAGCCGCGTGCTGTTTTCAGACATGTTCCTTGGCAACTGGGAGGAACTGAAAAAGCAGGGACTTACCAGCAGAACGGAGATCAAATTTGAAAACAGCATCAAGCGCACGACGGCTGTCGCAAATCCAAGACAGATTGAGCGTGTCGTCAGGGGGTCGGAGTTCCCGATGGAGATTATCTATGAAGTTCGTCCGGATGATACGGAAGATACGATCCGGACAGATTTTGAAATCCTGAGAGAAGGCTTTCGTCTGCTGGAGTATGATTATCTTGGGGGCAGCGGGTCCCGCGGCTATGGAAAAGTAAAATTCAGGGATCTGACAGCAAAAGTTGTGATTGGTGATATTCCGGATGAAATCATGGATGCCTGCCGGAATATGCTGAGTGAAATATAAGGAGAGATTCATGGATTACGCGGTATATAAACTGGAATTTTCCACAGGCGTGCATTTTGGAAACGGCATGTTAAATGACAGCGTGTATGTTTTCCAGGCAGATCAGCTGTTTTCGGCCTTGTATATAGAGGCGATAAAAACCGGAAACGAAGAACAGCTGCTGGAAGCGGCCAGATCCGGAGGACTTCTTTTTTCCGATGCGCTGCCGTATGTCGGGGAACGGTACTTGATTCCGAAACCTGTGCGGTACATAGAGACAGAGAGGAAAGGAAATTCTTCCGAGAAGAAACAGTACAAACGGCTGAAATACATAGAAGCGGAGAAACTGAGCGATTTTTTCCAGGGAAAGCTGTCGTTTGAGGAAGATCCGATGGAAAAATTCGGCGTCTTTGCGCAGCAGACGATGGCGTTCGTCAGAAACGGAGAAGAAACACTGCCATTTCGCGTGGGAACTTATTATTTTCACGAAGGAAACGGGTTATATCTCATTGCGGCCTTTGCCGGCCAGAGCGAGAGGACGCTGTTCGAGGAACTTCTGGAATCTCTGTCTCTTACAGGGATTGGCGGGAAGAAAGCGAGCGGACTTGGGAAATTTACGCTGAAATATGGGAAAATAAATAAAACGCTGGAACAACTGTTGCGGTCGGACTCCGGGATCTCCATGCTGATCTCCTGTGCGCTGCCGAGGGAAGAAGAACTTGAGCAGGCGCTCGAAGGAGCTTCGTATCTTCTTCAGAAGCGTTCAGGTTTTATCGCTTCGGATACTTATTCGGACGAGCAGAGAAAGAAAAGAGATCTTTACGTGTTTGCCGCAGGTTCTTGTTTTGAAAACCGTTTTGCCGGGGATGTCTACGACGTGTCGGAAAATGGGAGACATGCGGTGTTCCGATACGCAAAACCATTGTTTCTGGGGGTGGCGGTATGAAAAAAGATATGAGTTCCGGAAATGCCGACATAAAGAAATTTGCTGATTCCAGAGGTGCGAATACGAGAGAAACGACCGGTTCTGAAAATACCGGCAGGAATGAATTTTTGAAACAGTATCATCTGAAAATTCATGCCATGTCTCCGATTCACATCGGAAGCGGGGACAGGATCACGAAAAAAGAGTATATCTATCTGCCATGGGACGGGACCGTGATTATTCCTGACATTGAGAAATTATATGGGCTTGTCTGCAGGCGCGGCCGCAGGCAGCAGTATATGGATTATATGCTGAAAAACAACAGGGACGAACTGGGAAACTGGCTCAAGGGTCAGGGATTCCAGAAAAAAGATTATGAGCAGTGCCAGCGGTACAGGATGGACGCTGGGGATGCGTTCCAGAGTGCTGGGAATAATGCAAGACCGAAGGAAATACTTTGCTTTATCAAAGACGCTTATGGACTTCCCTATGTTCCGGGCAGCAGTATCAAAGGAATGCTGCGCACGGCGCTGCTCGCCTGGGAGATCAAGCATGGAACAAAAAATTTTGACAGGATCAGCCGGGATATTCAAAGAAAAGCCAGGGAGAGGGCCAGAAGGGATCAGTGCCTGTCGAGGGAGACCTCCGCTCTTGAAGAAACGGCGTTTCACACGCTGAACCGGAATGAGAAGAGAGTGCAGGACGCGGTAAACTGCAATCTCGCCGGGCTGATCGTGGGCGACAGCGATCCCATCGGTCTGGACAGGCTGACGCTGAGCCAGAAGATCGATTATACGCTGGATGGAAAAGAGAAACGTCTGCCTGTACTGCGCGAGACGCTGATTCCGGAGACGGACATCTGCTTTAAAATTACGATCGATTCCTCGCTTTGCCCGTATACGATCGAAACCATCCTGGAAGCTCTGGACGAGTTTCAGAAGACCTGTTATACTTATTTTTATTCCAGGTTCAAGAGAGGATCAAAAGAGGAAGGAACCGTCTGGCTGGGCGGAGGCTGCGGTTTTTTGTCAAAGACTGTTCTGTATTCCATGTTTGGAAAAGACGCCGTTGAGGTGACTGACGGCATATTCCAGAATACGCTGGGGAGAAATTATTTCGAGCATAAGCACGCAAAGGATAAAGGCCAGGGAGTCGCTCCGCATGTCTGCAAGTGTACCCGGTATCAGGGAGAGCTTTACGATATGGGGATGGGGAGAATCGAGGTGGTCTGACACATTACTGACTGTGCGGCAGCAGGTTGGAAGATGTCGCTGGCTGCATGGCATGTTCTGTGAGGATTTGTCATTTCTGCCAGGAGTAAGTGCATCTGGTGAATGAAGATCTGCGCATTTTGCGCCGCAAAGCGCCATTTGGAGCCAGTATTTATAAGGGTTACAGGTGAGAGAATTAAGAAGAAAGATACCCTGCGAGGGGACGGAAACTAGAAATGCTTCATGTAAAGGTTGGTCATGATGAATATTAAGAAGATAGATACCTCGCGAGGGGACGGAAACGCAGTGGCGACCATGTAGTTACGAACGTAAGTGTTAGTCACTAAGAAGATGGATACCCTGCAAGGGGACGGAAAATTGTTCGGCTCGCGGCGCAGCATGGTCGTGATGGGATTAAGAAGAAAGATGCCCCGCGAGGGGACGGAAACTTCTCGACGTGAGGATATTCGTCGTAGATGGAGATTCTGATTACGAAAATAAATACCCCGCAAGGGGACGGAACTGTTATACCGGAGGTGACGAAATGAACCAGAAGATTTTGTTTTCACCAGTGGGCGGCACAGACCCCATCTCATCCACAAATTGCCGGGATGGTTCTCTGCTGCATATCTGCAGGGTCTATCAGCCGCATAAGGTGATTTTATATATGTCCAGGGAAATGCTGGAGAACCATGAAAAGGACAACCGGTATCTCTACTGTCTGGACAGGCTTGCAAAGAATCAGGGGAGGGAGATGGTGTATGAGATTATCCGGCGCCCTGAGCTGACGAAGGTCCATGAGTTTGATTATTTCTATCAGGATTTTCGGGGAATTATAGAGGCTTTGTTCGGACAGATGGATGAAACAGACAGCCTTTTGCTGAATATATCTTCAGGGACTCCGGCGATGAAAAGCGGACTGGCGGTTCTGCAGACGATGGGCGAATTTCCCTGCACGCTGGTGCAGGTGGCCACGCCGGAAAAGCGAATCAATGAGCATATTCACAGGGGCTACGACGTAGAGACGCTGTGGGAGCTGAATGAGGATAACCAGCCGGATTTTGAGAACCGCTGCAAGGAAATCCGGTGTCCCACTTTATCCGCGATAAAGAATGAGGAGATTATCAAAAAGCATATCGCGGTGTACGATTATCAGGCAGCTTACGAGGTAGCGAAGACCATGCCCGCAGTTTATACAGTAGCTTATATTGATCTGCTGGAGATGGGAGCTTACCGGATCCTTCTGAATTTTGGGGAAGTGGATAAGCTTCTTAAGAGACAGAAATTATATAATCTTCCGATCAGGAGCAGCGACAGCCGGAAATATTTCGAATATGCGTTGAATCTCAATGTCAAACTGCAAAGAAAAGAGTACGCTGATTTTGTCAGGGCGGTTACGCCTTTGATCGTCGATCTGCTGGAGATGGCGCTGAAAAAACAGGAGAAAATTGATGTCAATGATTACTGTTACAAAGATAATACCATCCGAAAGTGGAGCCGGGGGAAACTGGACGGTACGGCTGTTCTGGAAAAGCTGAACGAAGCGTACAGCGTTGGATTCTCCTACGGTCCCGTGTATTCCGATCATTTAAATACATTGATTCAGGAGTTTTCTTCCGATGCGCGGCTGAAGACACTGGCCGATAATCTGCGGAAGATGGAGATCAGTATCCGGAATCTCGCCGCCCATAATATTGTTTCCATAACAGATGAAAAAATAAAGAATGAGACAGGATTTACAGGGAAGCAGATCATGGATATGATAAAGAGCATGTTTTCCTATACGGATATTCTGGTGAAGAAAGAATACTGGAACTCCTATGATGATATGAATGAGGTGATCCTAAAAGCAATGGAGGGGAAGGCATAACTTTGATTATCGAGCATTGAGGCAGCAGTATTCCGGGAAATATTGGCAGGGCAGAAGCTGTTGGATTGCAGGGGCCAGAGCTCATCGGCGGCGATTTTGCGCCGCAAAACGTTGTCTGGGATCAGTGTTTACAAGGGCTGCGGACGAGAGAATTAAGAAGATAACTACCCCGCGAGGGGACGGAAACGGATACATACTTCCAGAGGTTGTTCTAACAGCATTTTGAGAAAATAATTACCCCGCGAGGGGACGAAAGATATCCACATTTGTTAATTTCATTATTGTCACTGCTTTGTTTCGGAAATAGGCCGAGCCTGAAATAAAATGGGGGATAAAACTTGTTGAATACCATGGAAAGGAAAATTCTGTAAAAACGAGGAATGATTCAGATATTGCTGCCAGGGTTTAGACGGGGCAGTGAGAAACATTATGAACAGTTTGAAGTTCAGGTGGGAGAGGGTGCAGAACATGAAAAAGAGACTTCCAATTGGTATTGAGTTTTTTGATGAGATTATATCGAAGGATTTTTACTATGTGGATAAGACGATGTTTATCGCGGATCTTCTGCGTGATCTGGGAAAAGTGAATCTGTTTACGCGGCCGCGCCG
>CANQEC010000007.1 GCA_947594335.1 uncultured Lachnospiraceae bacterium | reverse complement strand
GCTTCTGGAGGAAGCCGGGTATGAGATCGTTCCGTTTGAACCCGGCGCGGACGTCTATGTGATCAATACATGTACGGTGACAAATATTGCGGACAGAAAATCCAGGCAGATGCTGCACCGGGCGAGAAAAATGAACCCGAAAGCGATCGTCGTCGCGGCGGGCTGCTATGTGCAGACCGCGAAAGAGGCGGCAGAGAGTGATCCCGCGATCGACATTGTGCTTGGAAATAACCGGAAAAGTGAGCTTCTGCAGGCCCTGCGCCTGTTTGAGGAGGCTCGAAAAGACGGAGACGGCGGACCCTATACGGATGTGGCGGATCTTGGCGGACCTTCCGGATACGAGAGCATGTTCCTGCAAAAGCCTCAGGGACACACGCGCGCCTGCATCAAGGTACAGGACGGCTGCAACCAGTTCTGCAGCTACTGCATCATACCTTACGCGCGGGGAAGGGTGAGAAGCCGGACCGTGGAGGATGTGCTTGCGGAGGTAACTGCCTTGGCAGGAAACGGCTGTCAGGAAATTGTCCTGACAGGAATCCATCTCAGTTCCTACGGCGCTGACACGAAAAGCTCGCTGCCCGCGCTGGTTTGGGCCGTTCATGAGGTGGAAGGAATTTCGCGCATAAGACTTGGCTCCCTTGAGCCGGGGATTGTGACGCGGGAGTCGGCCGCCTTTTTTGCCTCCCTCCCAAAGCTGTGCCCGCATTTTCATCTGTCGCTGCAAAGCGGCTGTGACGCGACGCTCAAAAGAATGAACCGCAGATATACCGCGGCGGAATATGAGGAAAAATGTGAAATCCTGCGGGAGTTTTTCTCAAATCCGGCTCTGACTACGGATGTGATCACGGGATTTCCACAGGAGACGGAGGAGGAATTTGAGACGACGGTCCGTTTTCTTGAGAAGCTGCAGCTGTATGAGACACATATTTTTAAATATTCCAGAAGGCAGGGAACGCGCGCGGCCGCGATGCCGGGACAGATTGACGAGCAGGTGAAAGCCGCAAGAAGCGACCGCCTGATCAGGCTCGGAGAGGAGAACCGCCGCCGCTTTGCCGCGTCCTGGCAGGGAAGGGAAGCGGAAGCACTTCTGGAGGAAAAGATCGTCCTGAATGGAGAGGAGTATTACACAGGCTATACGAAAGAGTATCTCCGGGTCGCGGTAAAGTCAGGCCGGGATCTTGTGAATGTGAGAATCACAGGAAAAATCGGCGAGGAGGCCGCTCCGTATATATACCGTTTAAATTTATCTGAAAAAGATTGCAATATTTTTTGATTTATATTAGAATAACGGTATAGGACTGGATAAGGGCGTGAAGAGATGGCAGAGATCAATAAAACACAGTATATCAACAATATCAGTACGGATCCGGAGACGCGGGTCAAGCTTGTGATCGAGCATGTATATCTGGCAATGGAGGAAAAGGGATATAATCCGGTCAATCAGATCGTGGGTTATATCATGTCAGGAGATCCTACGTACATTACAAGCCACAAGAACGCAAGAAGCCTGATCATGAAGGTGGAGCGCGACGAACTGGTGGAAGAGCTTTTGCGGGAATACATTAAGAATAAATCATGGCAGGGAAACGCGCGATGACCCGTATCATAGGACTTGATTTCGGTTCAAAGACAGTCGGCGTGGCAGTGAGCGACCCTCTCGGGATTACGGCCCAGGGTGTGGAAATCATCAGGAGAGAATCGGAGAACAAGCTCCGCCGTACGCTGGCAAGGATAGAGGCACTGATCGACGAATACCAGGCAGAGAGCATTGTGCTTGGTTTTCCGAAGAATATGAATAATACGATTGGAGAGCGGGCAGAGAAAACGCTCACGTTTAAAGAAATGCTTGAGCGCAGGACGGGGCTTCCCGTCGCGCTGTGGGATGAACGCCTTACCACCGTGGAGGCGAACCGCACGCTGATGGAGAGCAAGGTGCGCAGGGAGAAAAGAAAAGAGTTCGTAGACAAGCTTGCGGCTGTCTATATCCTGCAGGGATATCTTGACAGTCTCGGAAGGATGGAAGATGGACAAAATTAATTTTTACCCGTTCGGGGAGGAGGAGCCGGTCGGGTTGTTTGTGTTGGAGGAAACACGTATCGGCGGCGTTTCCTATCTGCTTGTGACGGAATCCGAAAGCGGAGATTCCGAGGCATATATCATGAAGGATCTTTCGTCAGACGGGGATCCTGAGGCGAAATACGTGATCGTGGAAGATGAAAACGAAATGGAGGCAGTCGCGAAGATTTTTGAGGAGCTGCTTGAGGACGTGGATATACAGCTCTGAAAGAATAGAAGGAAAAGGAAAATCAAAATCAACGGAATGCAGGAAGTATTCCGTTCTTTGCGCGTGATATAAAAGCGGAACAGTTTATGGATATCCCCAAAGGGGGATCGGCACACAGGAAAAGGTTATAAAAATCAGCTGATTTGAGGGGGAATTGGGGTTTTTCGTCCTCCTGGCAGATTGCGCTTCTTTACGGCGGACAGAACGGGCTTCCTGGAAATATGGAGGTGCAGATTGAAAAAAAATCAGGAAATGAAGTTGAAAGTAATACCGATCGGGGGACTTGGCCTGATCGGAATGAACATGACGGCGTTTGAGTATAACGGGAGCATTGTTGTCGTTGACTGCGGTCTGGCGTTTCCGGAAGACGATATGCTCGGGATTGATCTGGTAATTCCGGACGTGACTTATCTGAAAGAGAATATTGACAAGGTAAAGGGCATCGTCTTTACGCACGGGCATGAGGACCATATCGGAGCCGTGCCGTATATTCTGAAGGATCTTCCGGTGCCGCTGTACGCGACGAAGCTGACGATGGGTCTTCTTGACAGAAAGCTGACGGAGCACGGCCTTCTGAAAACGACAAAGCGCAAGATTGTGCGCCCGGGGCAGTCGATCAACCTGGGCGAATTTCGCATTGAGTTTATCAAGACGAACCACAGTATCGCGGACGCGGTGGCTCTTGCGATCTATTCCCCTGCGGGGACTATCGTGCATACCGGCGATTTTAAGGTGGATTATACGCCGGTGTTCGGGGACGCGATCGATCTGCAGAGGTTTGCGGAGATCGGAAAGAAGGGCGTGCTGGCGCTGATGTGCGACAGTACGAACGCGGAGCGGGCAGGATTCACGGCGTCGGAGAGAACGGTCGGGCGCACTTTTGACAATATTTTCTCAGAGCATCGGAATACGAGGATCATCATAGCGACCTTTGCTTCAAACGTCGATCGTGTTCAGCAGATCATCAATTCAGCGTACAAATACGGCAGAAAAGTTGTCGTGGAAGGGCGAAGCATGGTGAATGTCATCAGCACGGCCTCAGAGCTTGGTTATCTTAACATACCGGACAACACGCTGATCGATCTGGAGCAGATGAAAAATTATCCGGACGAGCAGATGGTGCTGATCACGACGGGCAGCCAGGGAGAATCGATGGCGGCTCTCTCGCGTATGGCGGCGAACATGCATAAAAAGGTGATCATCAAGCCGGGCGACACGGTTATTTTCAGTTCAAACCCGATTCCGGGGAATGAGAAGGCCGTCTCAAAAGTTATCAACGAACTCTCGATGAAGGGAGCGGATGTTATTTTCCAGGACGCGCATGTTTCGGGACATGCCTGCCAGGAGGAAATCAAGCTGATTTATTCCCTGGTGCGGCCGAAATACGCGATTCCGGTTCATGGAGAGTACCGCCATCTGAAGGCACAGGCCACGCTCGCACAGACTCTGGGGATTCCCAAAGAAAATATTTATATATTGAAAACCGGAGATATTCTGGAGCTTGATGAGGAATCGGCAAGGGTGACGGGAAGCGTTCAGACAGGCAGCATTCTGGTCGATGGTCTTGGCGTCGGCGATGTCGGAAATATCGTTCTGCGCGACCGTCAGCATCTCGCGGAGGATGGAATTGTGATTGCGGTTGTGACGCTGGAACGCTATTCCAATCAGATACTTGCCGGTCCGGATATTGTCTCCCGCGGCTTTGTCTATGTGCGTGAGGCGGAGGATCTGATGGAGGAAGCGCGCGACGTCGTGCAGGACGCGATGTCCAGCTGTATCTCTCACCGGGTGACGGACTGGAACAAAATGAAAAATATGATTCGCGATTATCTGGGTGATTTTCTCTGGAAGCGGACAAAGAGACGGCCGATGATCCTGCCGATCATTATGGAGGTGGAGTAAGCGGCCATGAGCGGAGAAAATCAGGTGGAAGAGTGTACAAGAGAGCTGTTAAACGCGATTCTCGAAAGCCGGGAATATCGGGATTTTCTGAAGATCAAAGAGAAGGTTTCCGAAAATCCCGAGCTTCGGAAAAAGATCAACGCGTTTCGCAGGCACAATTTTGAAGTGCAGAATTCGGCGGAAGTGCTCGACATGTATGACGAGATCGATAAGATGTACAAAGAGTACGAGGAATTTCGGAAAAATGTTCTGGTGGATGAATTTCTGAAACGCGAGCTCAGGGTGTGCAGAATGATCCAGAAGATAAACATTGATCTGATGACAGCGGTCGATCTCGATACGAAAGAGATAGCCGAAGGGATTTCGTTTTAGGAAGGAAGCTTTGTCTCTATGCAGAGGCACGGAGCGATCCGGAGAGCTTTTATCCATAAATCCATAACGATGCCCGCAACGCGGGCATGGGAGTTTAGAAAGCGGCTGCGGCTTTATACAGAGCCCCGGACGGGAGAGGCCATGATCATTGAGGAAAGGATGTCCGTTTATCTGGATTCACTGGATGCGGGAAACGGTGAATTTCTGGATGAACTGGAAAAAAAAGCAATTGAAAATGAAGTTCCGGTGATCCGTCCCGGAATGCAGAGTCTGCTGAAGACGCTGCTTGCGTACGGACGCCCGAAGAGAATACTTGAGGTTGGGACCGCGGTTGGATTTTCCGCGATCCTGATGGCGGCAAACACAGACGAAGACTGCAGGATCACGACGATCGAGAACTATGAAAAGCGTATCCCCGAGGCGAGGGCCAACTTTGAGGCCGCGGGATACGGGCACAGAATCACGCTGCTTGAGGGGGATGCGCTTGATGTCATGCGCACCCTTGAGCCGCCCTATGATCTGATCTTCATGGATGCCGCCAAGGGACAGTATATCCGCTTTCTGCCGGAGGTGCTGCGGCTTCTTCGCCAGGGAGGGATGCTGATCTCTGACAATGTGCTGCAGGAAGGCGATATCATTGAATCACATTACGCTGTGGAGCGCCGCAATCGGACGATCTACCGGCGGATGCGGGAATATCTTTATGTGCTGAAACATACAAAAGGACTGGCGGCATCGGTTCTGCCTGTCGGGGACGGCGCCGCTCTTGCGGTAAAGCTGCTCTCATCGGTGCAGCTGCCGCCCCGTGAGTATTCTGCGGTGCAGAACGCGGATTTGCAAAATCCAAAGGGGCCCCTGTGATTTGGAGGAAAGTATGAGACATCCTGAACTGCTGATTCCGGCGAGCAGCCTGGAAGTATTGAAGACGGCCGTCATATTCGGCGCGGATGCGGTCTATATCGGAGGAGAGGCGTTTGGTCTGCGCGCCAAGGCAAAGAATTTTTCCATGGCGGATATGGCGGAGGGCATCGCGTTTGCCCATAAATACGGCGTGAAGGTATATGTGACGGCAAACATTCTGGCACACAACAGGGATCTGGCCGGCATAGAAGCATATTTTCACGAGCTGGGGGAGATGTCTCCCGGACCTGACGCGCTGATCATAGCGGATCCCGGCGTGTTCATGGCCGCGAAGCGTATCTGTCCGCAGATTGAGCGCCATATCAGCACGCAGGCGAATAATACAAATTATGAGACGTACCGTTTCTGGTATGAGCTCGGCGCCAGACGTGTGGTGTCCGCGCGCGAGCTGTCCCTGGAGGAAATCCGGGAAATCAGGGCGCACATCCCGAAGGACATGGAGATTGAGACTTTTGTCCATGGGGCGATGTGCATCTCCTATTCCGGAAGATGCCTTCTGAGCAATTACTTTACGGGGCGCGACGCAAATCAGGGAGCATGCACGCATCCATGCCGCTGGAAGTATGCGGTTATGGAGGAGACAAGGCCCGGCGAATATATGCCTGTTGAGGAAAACGAGCGGGGCACTTACATATTTAATTCAAAAGATCTCTGCATGATCGAACATATCCCTGATCTGATCGAGGCCGGCATCGACAGCCTGAAGATCGAGGGGCGGATGAAGACGGCCCTCTATGTGGCTTCGACTGCCCGGACCTACCGCAAAGCTCTTGACGATTACAGAACGGACCCGGCGCTCTATGAGAAAAATATGGACTGGTACAGAGAGCAGATCGCAGGCTGTACGTACCGCCGTTTTACGACCGGATTTTTCTACGGGCGTCCGGATGGCGATTCGCAGATTTATGACAGCAACACATATCTGAAAGATTATACATATCTCGGGATCGTTGACGAGGTGTGCCCGGACGGCAGATACTGCCTGGAACAGCGCAACAAGTTTTCGGTCGGAGAGCAGATTGAGATCATGAAGCCTGACGGACAGAATGTCCCTGTGACGGTGGAGAGTATACAGGATTTGGACGGCGCTTTTCAGGAAAGTGCCCCGCATCCGAAGCAGAAGCTTTTTATTTCTCTGTCAGGAGGTACGGCCCAAAAGTATGATATTCTGAGACGTAAAGAGTAGATAACGCACAGAATTTGTGCAAAATAGATAAAAATTCCCGCGATTCATGTTGTTAAAACTCCGAAATTTGTTAAAAAGCACAAAAATCCTTACAAAATCGCAAAAAAAGGTTTATACTGTGTTAAGAAAGAGAAGCTGTTGCTGCGGTTTACTGCATGAAAATCAGTTTTGAAATGGAGGAGGATATCATGTATCAGGTTGGAGATCATTTGGTTCATGAGGGCATAGGTGTCTGTGAGGTACTGGATATCTGTGAGATGGCATTAAGCGGAAAAGGTTCGGAAAAGAAATACTATGTGCTCGCCCCCTATGGCGACCAGGGCGGGAGGACATTTACACCGATCGACAGTGAAAAGATACGGATGCGTCCGGTGATGACAAAGGAAGAGATCACGGAGCTGGTCGGGATGATTCCTGAGGTTGACTGTATCCGCGAAAATAACGACAAGCTGCGCGCCGTGAAATATAAGGAGGCGCTTGGAGCTTTCGAGGCGGAAAAGCTGCTTAAGGTTATAAAAACCTGTTATCTCGGACGGCGTCACAGGCTTCGTCTGGGCAAGAGAGTGCTTTCCGGGGATGAGAAATATTTCCAGATCGCGGAGAAAAAACTCTATGATGAGATCGCGTTCGTACTCTCGATGGATCCGGGAGATATTAAAAAGTGGATAACGAAAGAGATTGAGAAGTGCAGCTGAGAAATCAGCTGCACGTTTTTATGCACAGGCCCGCGTAAGGAAATTAGCTGCTGATGCAGCACGCAGGCCGCGCAGCGAGCAGGAGGGAAAACCGCCTCCTGCTCGATCGAAAGCCAGGTATGGGAAATCAGCTGCTGACGCAGCATTTGGTATTTTTTTATAAAAAGTTTGCGCCCGAACTACAAAAGTTCTTGCAATACGGACAAAAAAGTATTAGACTAGGAACGTAAAAGTTTTTGTTTAATTTCCATGTAAACGTTACTGCCGTTGTACCGAGATTACAGCGGCGTACAGTATCGCGCTCGAAGGAGAGGCGATTATTTCCAGTAAGGAGGAATTGAATTATGAAAAAGTCAGCTGCTGCTGCGGTCTGCGCTGTTCTGGCGCTTGCGTGCGTTATGCCGGTGTCCGCGGCGGAAACCGTGAAGATTGGTGTGTATGAGCCTGCATCCGGAGACAACGGCGCCGGCGGCAAGCAGGAGACGCTTGGAATTCAGTATGCGAACAGCGTCTGCCCGACTGTCGAAATCGGAGGTACCGAGTATGACGTGGAGCTCGCGATCGTGGATAACGAGTCTTCCAATGAAAAGGGCCCAACCGCCGCGTCCCAGCTCGTGAGCGAAGGAGTGTCGGTGGTGCTTGGCTCCTACGGTTCCGGAGTTTCCATCGCGGCGTCCGATATTTTTGAGCAGGCCGGCGTCCCGGCGATCGGCGTCACATGTACGAACCCGCAGGTAACAGAAGGAAATACCCATTATTTCCGCATCTGCTTCCTTGATCCGTTCCAGGGCACGGTGCTCGCAAATTTCGCGGCTGATAATTTTGAGGCGAAGAAAGCTTATGTGCTGACGAAGCTTGGAGATGATTATTCCGTAGGTCTTGGCCATTATTTCCAGGAAGCTTTTGAGAATGAGCTTGGCGGCGAGGTGGTTGCCGAGACGTTCCCGGAAGGAAACGCGGATTTTACTTCCTACCTGACGACAGCTGTGAACGAGGGCGCGGATGTTATCTTTGCCCCGACTTCCACCGAGGCGGCTCAGCTGATTATCGACGCAGCCGCGGCGCAGGGCATCGATATCCCGATCCTTGCGGGCGATACCTGGGATTCCAACGTGATTCTGAACGCCGCAAAGGGCAAGGATCTTGCTATTTATGTCACGACCTTCTATCAGGAGGGCGGCAACGAGGAGTTTGATACGAATATTAAGGAGTGGATCAGCGGCGACAGCACCAACCTGGCAAACAACGGCGGCGACGATACGGTAGCGGCGGTTACGGCCATGGGTTATGACGCGTACTTTGTAGCTCTTGAAGCTTTAAAGGCGGCAGGTTCCACGGATCCGGCTGCGGTCAACGAGGCGATCTGGGATGTGACCTACTCAGGAGTGACAGGCGATATCTCATTTGATTCCGAGAACGGCGACGCGGCGCGCGATTCCGCTTATGTAAAGACGGCCAATACGGAGACAGGCGCATGGGACTTTGTCGGAGTGCAGCAGAAGAAATAAAAATAATAATGGATCTTATACCATGAGACAGGACGGAGGCTGCAGGTGGTCTTGCAGCCTCCTAATTTCTTATCTGCGC
Source organism: uncultured Lachnospiraceae bacterium (assembly GCA_947594335.1). Classification (GTDB taxonomy): domain Bacteria; phylum Bacillota; class Clostridia; order Lachnospirales; family Lachnospiraceae; genus Choladousia. The sequence continues at coordinate 15,079 of CANQEC010000007.1, read as the reverse complement.
AGGCACGTACATTTGATGAAAGGAAGGTTTCCATGGATTTTATAAGTAAGAATCTGCCGTATCTGCTGGCGGGCATTTCAGTCGGAGGGCAGTACGCGCTGATCGCGATCGGGTATACGATGGTGTACGGTATTCTTCGCCTGATCAATTTTGCCCACGGGGATATCTTTATGGTGGCGGCTCTGGTGATGGTTTACGCCTCGGCATCGTTTCCGCTCTATGTCACGATCCCGCTGGTGCTTGTTTCCACGGTTCTGATCGGTTTTGTCGTGGAGCGCGTGGCCTACAAACCTCTGCGTGACGCGCCGAGAATGTCGATTATGATCTCCGCGATCGGCGTATCCTATCTGCTGCAGAATCTGGCTCTTTACGTTACCGGGGGACTCGCGCAGATCTATCCGGCGATTCCGCTGATCTCCAATTCCGTGAGCATCGGCCCGGCAACGACAAAGGTGGTAACGATTGTCACGCCGGTTCTTACGGTTTTGCTCGTGATTCTTCTGATGTGGCTGATCAACCATACAAAGATCGGTATGGCGATGCGCGCCGTTGCGAATGATTTCGAGACAAGCAGGCTGATGGGTGTTAAGATCAATTCCGTCATCAGCATGACGTTTATCATCGGATCGTTCCTTGCGGCTGTCGGATCCATGCTGTATTTTACCAATTATGCCTCTGTGGTTCCCACATCCGGCGCGATGCCGGGGCTTAAGGCTTTCGTCGCGGCTGTGTTTGGAGGGATCGGATCGATCCCCGGTGCGGTGATTGGAGCCTTTATCATCGGAATCTGTGAAAATATAATCAAAGGACTTGGCTGGACGACGTTCTCCGATGCGTTTACCTTTGCGCTGCTGATCGTGATCCTGATCGTCAAGCCGACAGGTCTGTTCGGCGAGAGAGCGACAGACAAGGTATAAGGGAGGTGGCAGTTATGAGCAGAAGAACAAACATGACGATCTCGGCGCTGCTTCTTCTGGCGCTGTTCGGACTTGTCCTGGGACTTGAGAGGATGCTTCCGCCGACGCATATCGCGCTGACTGTACTGAAGAAGGGATGCATCTACGCGCTTGTGGCCGTTTCAATGAATCTGCTGAATGGCTTTACGGGGCTTTTTTCACTCGGACAGGCCGGCTTTATGCTGATCGGCGCGTATACATATGGAATACTGACGATTCCGGTGGCTGACCGGGCCTCGGTCTACCAGTATTTTGACGGCGGCATCATACAGTTTTCTGTTCCGGTAGTTGTCGGACTGATCGCCGCGGGAGCTGTCGCCGCGATTTTCGCGTGGCTGATCGGGCTTCCGGTTCTGCGCCTGAAAAGCGACTATCTTGCGATCGCGACGCTCGGATTTGCGGAGATTATCCGCGCTTTCTTTCAGTGGGACAAGCTGGGCAGGCTGACGAACGGCTCCAATCTCCTGCGCAAATTTCCGACGTTCAATTCCATCGCGTTTCCTTTTGTTGTGACGGTTATCTGCATCGGAATCATGGTGCTGATTATCAATTCCTCGTATGGACGCGCTTTTAAGGCGATTCGGGATGACGAGATCGCGGCCGAGGCCATGGGCATAAATCTGGCGAAGCACAAGAGAATGGCGTTTTGCATTTCCTCGTTTTTTGCGGGGGTCGGAGGCGGTCTGCTCGCAATGTACCAAACATCGATTCAGGCGGCGACTTTCCGGTCTTCCATGACGTATGAGATTCTTCTGATCGTTGTGATCGGAGGAATCGGCTCCGTGACCGGGAGCTGCATCGCGTCGTTTCTTTTCATCGCGAGCTCCGAGTGGTGGCTCCGCTTCCTTGATACGGAAATGTATATCGGAAATTTCAAAGTGCCGCTGCTGCGCACAGGTTTCAGGAAGGTCGTTTTTTCCGTGATCGTTATGGCGGTCGTGCTGTTTGCGCGGCGGGGGATCATGGGGAACCGGGAGTTTTCGGTCTCGGGCATCTATAATTTCTTTAAGAAAAAATTCGGCAGGAAGGAGGCGGCAAAATGAGCAGAAATATCCTTCGCGCCGAAAATATCACAATGCAGTTTGGCGGTGTTATGGCTGTTGATAATCTTTCGCTTGAGGTCAACGAGGGGGAGATCGTCGCCCTGATCGGACCGAACGGGGCAGGGAAGACGACCGCGTTCAACTGTATCACAGGCGTGTACGAGCCCACGAACGGCTGTGTCTATTTCTGTGACGAGCTTATGCTTGAGAGCTATCCGCACGGCAGGATGAAGCGTATTTATCAGGGATCGAATGCCGCAAAATATACAAAGCGGATCACTCCGTCTCCGGACAGGATCACAAAACTGGGGATCGCGCGTACGTTTCAGAACATTCGTCTGTTTTCTTCGATGACGGTGTTTGAGAACGTGCTGATTGCGAAGCATATGCGCGCGAAGCAGAATCTTTTTACCGCGGCGTTCCGCCTGAACTACGCGGAGGAGAAGAGGATGCGGCGGGAAGCGATGGAGCTTCTGGAGATGCAGAATATGGCGCATCTGAAGGATGAGATCGCGGGATCCCTTCCCTACGGCATCCAGAGGCGTCTTGAGATTGCCCGTGCGCTTGCCACGGATCCGAAGCTGCTGCTGCTTGACGAACCGGCGGCCGGTATGAACCCGCAGGAAACGCAGGAGCTGACTGATTTTATCCGTCAGATCAGGGACGACTATCATCTGACGATTTTTATGATCGAACATCACATGGATCTGGTCATGCAGATCTCGGACCGCATCTATGTGCTTGATTTCGGAAAACTGATCACGCATGGGACGCCCGAGGTTGTGCAGAACGACCAGCGGGTCATCGACGCATATCTGGGGGTGAGCGAGGATGCTTAAGGTAACGGATCTGAAGGTAAATTACGGAGGAATCGAGGCGGTCAAGGGAATCAGCTTTGAGGTGCCGGAAAAAAGCATTGTCACGCTGATCGGGGCGAACGGCGCCGGAAAGAGCACGACGCTGCGCTCGATCGTATCGCTCGAAAAGCCCGCTTCCGGCAAAATTGAGTTTCTCGGGGAGAACATTACCGGGAAAGATACCGACTATATTGTGTCCCGCGGCATCACGCTCGTGCCGGAGGGCCGCAAGATCTTTCCGGATCTTACGGTACTTGAGAATCTGAAGATAGGGGCTTACATGCGAAAGGATAATCTCACGGATGATCTGAACTGGGTTTACGATCTGTTTCCGCGTCTGAAGGAACGCCACTGGCAGCCGGGAGGCACACTGTCCGGGGGCGAGCAGCAGATGCTCGCGGTCGCCCGCGCGCTGATGAGCCGCCCGAAGCTGATCATGATGGATGAGCCGTCGCTGGGACTTGCCCCTCTGATCGTAAAAGGGATCTTCGATATTATAAGGGAGATCCATAAGCAGGGCGTGACGATCCTGCTGATCGAGCAGAACGCGAATATGGCGCTTCGGACCGCCGATATCGGCTACGTCATAGAAACAGGGCGCATCACGATGACGGGAAGCGGGCAGGAGCTGCTTGCAAATGAGAGAGTGCGGCAGGCGTATCTCGGGAAATGAGAATGATGTGGCAGTCAAAAGATGCCAGACGGATTGTTCCGTGCTTCGCACTCCCCCAACCCTGGCGTCATAAAAAATAAAAAAAGTGATTGACAATTGTCCGGACTGGGTATATAATCGCAGATGTTGAGGCAAACAACGTGTGCGTTTAGCTCAGCTGGATAGAGCGTTTGGCTACGGACCAAAAGGTCGGGGGTTCGAATCCTCTAACGCACGTAGAAGGGCATTCCGTTCGGAGTGCTCTTTTTCGTATGTGCAGGCCCGCAAAAAAGATATACTTTCCCATTGCCAGACAAAGTCTTTTTATGTATAATAGCAGAAACGCAGATAACTCAAATATATACTGGAGGAGATACGATGTCTCAGAGAAAAGATATCCACAAAGTACTGATTATCGGTTCGGGTCCGATCATCATCGGACAGGCGTGCGAGTTTGACTACTCCGGCACGCAGGCATGCAAGGCGCTCAGGAAACTTGGCTATGAGATCGTACTGGTAAATTCCAATCCGGCAACGATCATGACTGATCCGGAGATTGCCGATGTTACTTACATTGAGCCGCTGAACGCGGCGAGAATTGAGCAGATTATAGCGAAAGAAAGACCAGATGCACTGCTGCCAAATCTTGGAGGACAATCCGGTCTTAATTTATGTTCGGAACTGGCAAAAAAGGGAGTGCTTGACAAATACGGCGTGAAGGTGATCGGGGTCCAGGTGGACGCGATCGAGCGCGGCGAGGACAGAATCGAGTTCAAGCACACGATGGAGAGCCTCGGGATCGAGATGGCGAAAAGTGAAGTCGCCTACTCTGTCGATGAAGCCCTGGCGATCGCGGACAAACTCGGCTACCCGGTTGTCCTGCGTCCTGCCTACACGATGGGAGGCACCGGCGGCGGCCTTGTCTACAATGTGGAGGAGCTGAAGACGGTCTGCGCGCGCGGCCTGCAGGCGAGCCTTGTCGGGCAGGTGCTTGTCGAGGAGTCGGTTCTGGGCTGGGAGGAGCTTGAGCTTGAGGTTGTGCGCGACAAGGACAACAACATGATCACGGTCTGCTTTATCGAGAATATCGATCCGATGGGCGTGCATACGGGCGATTCGTTCTGCTCGGCTCCGATGCTTACGATCTCCGAGGAGGTTCAGAAGCGTCTGCAGGAGAAGTCCTACCGCATCGTCGAGTCGATCCAGGTGATCGGGGGCACGAATGTACAGTGGGCGCATGACCCGGTGACGGACCGGGACGTCATCATCGAGATCAATCCGAGAACCTCCCGTTCTTCCGCGCTTGCGTCCAAAGCGACCGGTTTCCCGATCGCGCTTGTCTCCGCGATGCTCGCGACGGGACTGACGCTCGCGGAAATCCCGTGCGGCAAGTACGGGACGCTTGATAAGTATGTGCCGGACGGGGATTACGTCGTGATCAAGTTCGCGCGCTGGGCGTTTGAGAAGTTCCACGGCGTCGAGGATAAGCTCGGCACGCAGATGCGCGCGGTCGGCGAAGTCATGAGTATCGGCAAGAATTTCAAGGAAGCGTTCCAGAAAGCGATCCGCAGCCTTGAGACGGGACGCTATGGGCTGGGCCACGCGAAGGATTTCGATCAGAAGTCGAAGGACGAGCTGATGAAGATGCTGATCTTCCCGTCAAGCGAGCGTTACTTTATCATATATGAAGCGCTCCGCAAAGGGGCGACGGTGGAGGAGATCCACAATCTCACAAAAATTAAGGAGTATTTCCTTGGCCAGATGAAAGAACTGGTGGACGAGGAGGAAGCGCTTGCATCGTCAAAGGGGCAGCTGCCGGCGGATGAGGCGCTGATCCGGGCGAAGAAAGACGGTTTCTCCGATAAATATCTGAGCCAGATTCTCGGCGTGACTGAGGCCAAAGTCCGGGAACGCAGGCTTGCGCTCGGCGTTGAGGAAGCCTGGGAAGGCGTGCATGTGAGCGGAACGCAGGACAGCGCTTACTATTACTCCACCTACAATGCGCCGGATAAGAATCCGGTGAATACAGACCGCCCGAAGATCATGATCCTCGGCGGAGGACCGAACAGGATCGGACAGGGCATTGAGTTTGATTACTGCTGCGTACACGCGTCGCTTGCGTTAAAGAAGCTTGGCTTCGAGACGATCATCGTTAACTGCAATCCGGAGACGGTGTCCACGGACTACGATACCTCGGACAAGCTGTACTTTGAGCCGCTGACGCTTGAGGATGTGCTGAGTATTTATAAGAAGGAAAAACCGGTCGGCGTGATCGCCCAGTTCGGCGGCCAGACACCGCTGAATCTGGCGGCGGATCTTGAGAAAAATGGCGTAAAGATCCTCGGTACCTCTCCGGCTGTGATTGATCTCGCGGAGGACCGGGATCAGTTCCGCGCGATGATGGACAAGCTGGAGATTCCGATGCCGGAGTCGGGTATGGCGGTCAATGTGGAGGAAGCGCTCGCGATCGCCGAAAAGATCGGTTATCCGGTCATGGTGCGCCCGTCCTATGTGCTTGGCGGACGCGGCATGGAGGTCGTCTACGACGCGGAGAGCATGGTCGGTTATATGAACGCGGCGGTCGGCGTGACGCCGGATCGTCCGATCCTGATCGACCGGTTCCTGATGCATGCGACCGAGTGCGAGGCGGACGCGATCAGCGACGGCACACACGCGTTTGTTCCGGCGGTGATGGAGCATATCGAGCTCGCGGGCGTGCACTCCGGCGACTCGGCCTGCATCATTCCGTCCCGCCATCTGAGCGAGGAGAACGTAAAGACGATCAAGGAATATACGAGAAAGATCGCGGAGGAGATGCATGTGAGCGGCCTGATGAACATGCAGTACGCGATCGAGAACGGAAAAGTGTTTGTGCTTGAGGCGAACCCGCGCGCATCCCGTACCGTGCCGCTCGTCTCCAAGGTCTGCAACATCCGTATGGTTCCGCTTGCGATCGAAATCGTGACGTCGGAGCTGACGGGGAGACCGTCGCCGGTACCGGCGCTGAAGGAGCAGAACATTCCGTACTACGGCGTCAAGGAGTCGGTGTTCCCGTTTAACATGTTCCAGGAGGTCGATCCTGTACTTGGACCGGAGATGCGTTCAACCGGCGAGGTGCTCGGACTTTCCCAGTTCTGGGGCGAGGCGTTCTTCAAGGCGCAGGAGGCGACTCAGACGAAGCTTCCGCTTGAGGGTACGGTTCTGATCTCTGTCAGCGATAAAGATAAGGCGGAGATCGTCGATGTCGCGCGAAAGTTTGTCAACACGGGATTTAAAATCATTGCCTCAAAGAATACCGGAAAGCTGATTCAGAAGGCGGGGATCCCGGCGGAGATTACCAACAAGCTGCAGGAGGGCAGGCCGAACATGCTCGATCTGATCATGAACGGAAAGGTTGATCTGATCATCAATACGCCGGTCGGACAGGACCGTCAGTGGGATGACAGCTATCTGCGCAAAGCGGCGATCAAGAAGAAGATCCCGTATATAACGACGGTTGCCGCCGCGTCCGCTACCGTGAGCGGAATCCGCTCCATGAAGATGCAGGGCAGCGGGAGAGTCCGGTCGCTGCAGGAAATGCATGCGGAGATTCGTGACAAATAAGGGCGCCGGTGACAAGAGAGCTTTTGCCTCCATGTTCTGCAGGGAGGCAAAAATCCGCGGGGAAGCTGCCGGAAGCGGATGAAGACAGAGGCAGCCGGAGAAAGAGACGATGAGTGAGATCAGGTTGAAAATCCGCTTTTACGGGCGGGTTCAGGGGGTCGGTTTCCGCTATCGGGCAAAGTATATGGCCCAGTCGCTGGGATTGACAGGCTGGGTCAGAAATGAGTGGGATGGCACAGTCAGCATGGAGGTACAGGGACGCGGCCAGCTGATTGACAAACTGCTTGCCGGGCTGAATCAGGACCGCTATATCCGGATTGATGAGATGGATTCGGAGGAGATTCCGTTAAGACAGGAACGCGGCTTTTCAACCCGTTAGACGGCGGACCGTCATGGGAGCCGGCGCAGAGGAATGCTGCGGACCATTGGCAAAAGTGCGGAATTTTCATGACAATTTTATGACAGGCGGAAAAGCACTTCCAGGCGGTTTGAGGCATAAAATAGCATAAAACCGCTTAGAGGTGCTTTTTTGAAGACGTTTAAACAGCCGTTGTCTCCGGAGGAAGAGGCATATTGTCTTGACCGGTATCATCAGGGGGATATGACAGCAAGAAATATGCTGATTGAGCACAATCTAAGGCTGGTTGCCCATGTTGCGAAAAAATATCAGTCGCCGGAGCATGATCCGGATGATCTGATATCAATAGGAATCATTGGTCTGATCAAGGCTGTGACGACATTTGACGGCAGCAAGAACAGCCGCCTTGCGACATATGCTGCCAGATGTATTGAAAATGAACTGCTGATGATGCTGCGCACCAGGAAAAAACTGGCGCGGGAGATCTCAATGGATGAGAAGATCGGTGTGGATCAGGAAGGACGGGAGCTGCGCCTGATGGATGTTCTGGAGAGCGAACCGGTTGATGTCCTGGAAAAACTGGAGACGCAGAAGGACATCCGGAGGATGTACGAGGGGCTTGGCAGAGTTCTGACAAAGCGGGAGTTTCAGGTGATCAGCGGAAGGTACGGACTGTTTGGAAAAGAGGAGCTGACGCAGCGGGAAATTGCGGAAAAGCTCGGCATCAGCCGTTCCTACGTTTCAAGAATTGAGAAGGGAGCTCTGAAAAAACTGCGGAGCTGTCTTGAAGCAGGATCCCGGATATCCGGCTGAACAGTGCCGCGGCCTTCGCTTTGCGAAAATGGTGACCGTCCGGTGTTTTTCTGCGGGGGATTTTACAAATGGAAAGAAAAAGTATTACGGATGAACTGCGCGCGGCGCTGCTGCAGGAATCTCCGGTTTTTGCAGGAATGTCGGCGCAGGAGATAATTCAGATTGTGAAGCTGTCCGGAGCGAAGGACGGACTGTACAAAAAAGGAGAGTATATTCTGCGGGAAGGGGACAGGATTTTCGGGTTCGGGATCATTCTGGAAGGAATGATTCAGAGTTCCCGTTTTGAGAGAAACAGCCGGGTGATCTTTCAAGATCATCGGAAAGGCGATCTTTTCGCGGATGATCTGGTATTCGGGGGAGTTTCCGAGAGTGTGTGCGATTTTACGACGCTGGAGGATACGTGGGTTGTCTGGATCGAAATCCCGCATTCCATGGAGGTGCTTGCGAGACGGTGTGTAAATCACAACAGGATGCTCCATAATCTGCTCAGGATCATGGCGCGGCGGAATCTGACGCTGATCGAGAGGACGCAGGTGCTGACCTGCAAAACGATGAGAGAGAAACTTCTGTGTTATCTCGAGCAGGAGGCGGACAGGCAGGGGAAAAGAACGTTTACCATTCCTTTTACGCGTGACGGACTCGCGGATTATCTGGGAGTGGACCGGAGCGCTCTGTCAAGAACGATATCATCTCTGAAAAAAGAAGGGGTGATCGTCTGCCAGGGCCGTAAATTTTCCATCTGAATTTTTATCCCATTTGAACATAAAAAGTTGCAAACGCAACATACATTCACATAATTTTTTGTTATAATAAATCAGCAGTTCTGTCTTTTTGACACTGAATCAATGCCATTAAGTTTAGCGATTCCGGACGCCGCGGGGGCAGGAACATCTCCGGGTGGACGCCCCTAAATGCCTGAGCATGCAAAAAGGCTGCCAGTGACAGGCTTTTTGCAGGTCCTTCCCGGAGACGCCCTGCCCTTATGCGGCTGTTATTAAATGACATTGACGCTGAATTCCGACATGCTCTGGAATTGGGAAAAAGACAAATGTACTGCGGCAAAAATATAAAAATATTATGAAAGGAGAGGGAACATGAGAAGGAAAAAAGTTATGCTGACCGCACTTCTCGGACTTTGCCTGACGGCGGCCTTTGGCATGGGAGTGCAGGCGGCGGACGAGACTGAGCCGGAGACGGAGCTTGCGGGAGCGGAAACTTTGGAGACAAACGAGCTTGGCATCATCGAGGCGGAACAGTGGTCCGAGGAATATCCCGAGATCGTGGAGTCCTATCTTGCGAACAAGGACAATTCCGAGGCGTACAGCTACGTGGAAGCACATCCGGAGATTGCCACCCTGTACGAAGGCATGGGATTCTCGTCTGACTACAACAGTGCGAGAGGTCATTCCTACACGCTCGAGGATGTGCAGGCGACGACCAGACCGCATGCTCTGTCCAACTGTCTCGCATGTAAGACGGCCGACTATGTGCAGCTTCTGAACAAGTATGGCGTGGATTTCTATTCCATGAGCTTTGAAGATGCGGTCGCTGAGATGAATGAGCCGATCACCTGCTACGACTGTCACACAAATGATCCGTCCGCAGGCGCAGCGCCGATCCGTCAGCCGATGATTGATGCTGTGGGCGAGGATTATGACAGTATCAGTTCATCTGTTCTGTCGTGCGGACAGTGCCACAATGAGTACTATTTTGAGCCGGAGAACAAGTCGGTCGCACATCCCTACGCGGGAATTGCGAACGCGACACCGGAGTCGATCCTTGCGTACTACAACGAGATGGGCTTTACCGACTATCAGAATCCGAGAACGCTGACCAACCAGATCAAGGTACAGCATCCGGAATTTGAGACATTTATGGCGGACGGAAGCATGCACAAGGCTCTTTCCTGCGCAGACTGCCACATGGAGAAGGCGACTGCTGAGGACGGTACCGAGTACAGGAGCCACACCTGGGTCAGCCCGCTTGCGAGCCAGTCCATCATGGACAATACCTGCGCGGCCTGTCATACGGACGCCGAGACAGTCACGGCGAAAGTAAAGGATCTTCAGGAAGAAATTACGGCCCGCGAAACAGAAGTGGCTCAGATTCTTGTCGATCTGACAGAGAAGCTCGCCGCGGCAGTGGAAGGCGGAGAGTACACGGATGAAGAACTCGACGCGATCCGCGCGCTGAACAGAGACGCGCAGTTCTACTGGGATTTCGTGTTTGTTGAAAACAGCGAAGGCGCTCACAACAGCACGCTCTCCAGAAATTGCCTGGACAAGTCCGAGGAACTGGCGAACGAGGCTCTGGCGCTGTTCAAATAAAATCTGACGGCGCCGGGCGCGGCAATGACACATGACGGTGTGGAGACGCGCACGAATTTGAAGCAGAAAACGCCGCTTGAGCGGCACAAATTCGGCGCAGAGAACGAAAAAACGAAAATCATTTTTTCGTTCCCTATACATACAGGCCGGGAGCGAAGCTGCTGATCGATCAGACGGATCCTGCTTCTGTCTCCCGGCCTGTTGTATCGAAAAGTTCCGTGAGCCTGTTCTTCGGGAGCAGTTTTGCGTTTTTCACTTCGTTTCGGCCGGTTCCAAATAAGTGCTGCCGGTATTCAAAGCCGTTTTTAAACAGACGCCGCCAGTGCCAAGAACCTCTTCGGAGCGTATATGTTTCGGGCCTGCGCGGCCCTGGGAGGAATGATGGATGAAGCTGCTGAAAAAAATATGGGGAGTGTTCCACTCCATGAAATGTGCCATAGTCCTTCTGGTGATCCTGACGGCGGCCTGCGTGGCCGGGAGCCTGATCCCGCAGGGGGAGGTGGCATCCTACTATACGACGGTTTATCCCGAGTGGGCAGGGAAGCTGATCCTGGCGGTCAGACTCGACGATATGTTTTCCGCCTGGTGGTTTATTGTCATGGCGGGACTTCTCTGTTTGAATCTGGTTTTGTGCAGCATCCTGCGTTTTCCGCAGCTGCTGCGAAATTACAGGGAAGGCTATACGCTAAAGGCGCGGAAAAAACGAAACCGTCCCAGGGACTGGGAATGGATGCCAAAGGAAGAGGCCTCAGTGCGAAATGTGTTTTTGGCGCTGCATTTTAAGCCGGCTGTGCAGGAAGAGGATGGGGAAACCTGGCAGTATGCCGTAAGGAACCGCGTCGGGATCTGGGGCTCCTGGATCTGTCATCTGGGAATGATCGCGGTAATCATCGGTTTCGGTCTGGGCCAGAAATACATGCTGGATACGTATGTCTACGGAGTTCCGGGGCAGGAGAAGCAGGTGGAAGAGGCAGGTCTTCGCGTCGCCATCGATGACTTTGAGGTGAAGCTCCGGGACGATTATACGGTGGAGCAGTATCAGGCGCAGATCACAGTGAAAGATGAGAAATCCGGGAAAGAAGCGAGCGGTACAACAAAAGTGAACGCCCCGTTCCACGCGTTTGGGATGGACTTTTTCCAGAATTCAACCGGCTGGGCAGCGACGGCGAAAGCTTATAAAGGCAGTGAACTCCTTGATGAGCAGGTGCTCTGCCAGGGAGAATTTATCTCGCTTGAGGAGATTCCGCTTCAGGTGCAGATGACAGCCTTTTATCCGGATTATTACAATGACGGGACAGGTCCGACTACGCTCACGCCGCTTCTGAAAAATCCGGTTGTCATCTACACGATCTACTATGACGGGAATTTTTTCCAGATGGACGCCATAGGGACAGGACTGCCGATCCAGATCGACGATTACCGGTTTGTGTTTGAAAATCCGCAGCAGTATACGCTGATTCAGATCGTAAAGGATCCAACCATGACGTATGTGGGACTGGGCGGCATTCTTGTGATACTTGGTATTATTCTCGCGTTCTTCTGCCGCACGGAGGAACTGTGGATGCGGGAAAATGCGGACGGTACGTATGCCGTGTTCTGCCGCAGTGTGAAAGGAGCGGAACTGTTCGCGGACGCTGTGGAGGAGGCGCTTCGCGCAGAAGGAGAAATCACTGGCACGAAAGAAGAGGAGGGAGAGCATGTCACAGACTTTAATCACCGCTGAAAATATTTTATTTTATGTCACAGTTATCGCGTATTTTGTTTCCACCGCGTGTTATTTCTATTACTTTGCGGCGCGCAGCAGCAAGGCCGCTCAGATTGCGACCGCGCTGATCGCGGCCGGTTTCGTGTTCCACACGCTTTCTCTGATCGTGCGCGGGATCGGTGCGGGACGAATTCCTCTCTCCAACCAGTTTGAGTTTGCGACGGCGTTCGCCTGGGGGATTGCGCTCTGTTATCTTCTGGCTTACCGGAAATTCCGGGTATCCGCGATGGGAACATTTATCGCGCCGATTCTGTTTCTGATCATCGGATACGCGGCGATGCAGAGCCGCGAGGTGAGGGATCTGATGCCCGCGCTGCAGAGCAACTGGCTGGTGCTTCACGTATCCACGGCGATCATCTCCTACGGCTCCTTTGCCGTATCCTGCGGGATATCGTTGCTGTACCTGTTCTATGACCGTCTGTCGGCGGAGCGGCAGAGCGCGATGCCGGACAAGAAGAAACTGGATCAGATGTCATACCGTGTGATTACGTTCGGCTTCCTGTTTCTGACGATCGTCATGATCACTGGCGCGATCTGGGCGCAGAGGGCCTGGGGCCATTACTGGACCTGGGATCCCAAGGAGACATGGTCTTTTATCACATGGCTCATCTACGCGCTCTATCTGCACCTGCGCATCAACCGCCACTGGATCGGGAAGCGGACGGCGATGTTTGCCGTGATCGGATTCGTGTGCGTGATCTTTACTTTTATCGGAGTGAATACCTTTATTCCGAGTATACACAGCTACGCGTAAAACAGGACGGTATACATGGAGGTATTCCGTCCGGTGACACGCAGCTGCACACAGAAAACAGGGGACTGTGAAAACAGAGCCGTCCGCGGTTCTGCCTTTTACAGTCCCCACTGCTTTGCGCAGGCCGCAATGGAGCTCAGCTGCTGACGCAGCACGATCCGTGCGGCGGGCAGGAGGGAAAAAACGGCAACAAAACGTTTCCTGCCCGATTCTGAGAAGGATTTTATGTTTGCCGTATCCTTGAAAGGATTGTATAATGTGGCTTGTAGAAGTGAACTTTGTAAATCAGCGGCGGAACCGGAAATTCCGGAGTCTGTCGAAGAAGAAGTTTGCAGGGCTGACCTTTGCAGGCCAGAGGCAGAACCGAAAGTTCCGGAACCTGGCAAAGAAGGGATACAATTGAACAGATTTGGAAAGGGAGGAATTTTATGACAAAGCAGGAATTTACAGAATTAACCGATAAAGGAATTGTAGTACTTGATGGGGCGATGGGCTCCAATCTCAGAGAAAAAGGAATGCCGGTCGGCGTCTGCGCGGAGCAGTGGATCCTGGAGCATCCGGATACGGTTCTGGAGCTTCAGCGGGCGTATATCGACGCGGGAAGTCAAATTATTTATGCGCCGACCTTTTCCGCGAACCGGATTTCTCTGGCCATGTACGGGCTGGAGGATGAAGTGGAACATCTCAACCGCGAGCTGGTTGCGCTGTCAAAAAAAGCGGCGGACGGCCGGGCGCTGGTGGCCGGCGATATGACGACGACCGGGAAAATGTTGGAGCCGCGCGGAGAGATGTCGTACGAGCGGCTGCTGGAAGCGTATAAAGAACAGGTCTCTGTGCTTGCGGACGCGGGAGCGGATCTGATTATTGCGGAGACGATGCTGGCAGTCGATGAGACAACGGTGATTCTCGACGCGGCGCAGGCGGTCTGCGATCTGCCGGTGATGTGTTCTCTGACTCTGGAATCGGACGGAAGCCTGCTGTACGGAGGGACGATCACGGAGGCGGTCGAGACGCTGCAGGAAATGGGGGCGGCGGCCGTCGGCCTGAACTGCTCGGTCGGCCCGGATCAGCTTACGGCAGTTGTGAGGACGATGAAGCAGGCCGCGAAGATTCCGGTGATCGTGAAGCCGAACGCAGGCATGCCGGTCATGGATCCACGCGGGCGCGCGCACTACAATATGAAGCCGGAGTCATTTGCGCTCTCGATGATGCGGCTCGTGGAAGCCGGGGCGGATCTCGTCGGGGGCTGCTGCGGAACCACGCCGGAGTATATACAGGCGCTGTGCGGATGCCTTGAACAGATGCGTAAATCATAGAAAGCAGGAAAGAGTTGTTCTGACAGGTCGGGTGCTTTTTGAAATTCCCTGAACATCATCGCAGATATTAGGATGAGTTTCAGGGGATTTTCTCAATTAGATAAAATAGTTAATTTTAGACACTTTCGCATTTCCTGATCCCATATTCTCTTAAAAGCTGTTCCTGGAATGCTCCGTCGGCAGCGGAGCGCTCCAGATCATCCAGACGGTTATCGGAGATTAACGCCGCGATCAACTGATTGATTTCATTATGTCCTTCTTTTAATCCTTCTTTTAATCCTTCTTTTAGTCCTTTTTTTAATCCTTCTTTTAATCCTTCTTTTAATCCTTCTTTTAACCCTTCTTCCCGTCCTTCTTCCATCATTTCCTGGTACTTCATTAACAGCGTCATATATTCAGCCCTCCATTCTTTGTGTTTTCTGGCATGTATCACACAGTTCTGCAGTCTTCGGGTAAGGCTTTCCGGATCGCCGGAAGCCTGCCCTGTCCTTATGTAAGTGAGAAACTCCTTCAGTTCCCGGGAAATTCCTTCCGAACTGCCGTAGGAATTGACAAAAATCGTCCGCACATCATCCCTCAGCTCGACCGCCGGATCCGCGTCACATCTCATGCGGTAAGCGTAGATGGGAAGCTTG
>CANQEC010000006.1 GCA_947594335.1 uncultured Lachnospiraceae bacterium | reverse complement strand
ATGCCCCAGAGCTTTTCAATCATCCCATGTCGTACAACTGGATTATCTTTTATTACTTTACCATAAAAGTATTTTTCACGCAAGTAAATTAACAGATACTAATGATGCCGGTCCTGCAGTGCAGACCGGCATCTTAGATGAATATTCAGTATAGAAAGCACTATGGCAGTCTGTTTATAGTTTATACAAGACCCGGCAGAACGCCCTGCGCCAGGCTGAGGATACATACAAAGATCAGGATGGAAACACCGGCAACAAAACCGCCGAGGGTCCAGCCGCGGATCGTATCAACCTCATTGAGGTGGAAGAATTTGGAGATTGCCCAGAAACCGGAGTCATTCGGCAGTGACAGGCCGATGCCGCCTGCGCAGACTGCGATTGCACACAGAATCGGGGAAATTCCGGATGTAGCTGCTGATACGGAAACGATGGCTGCCGTCGTTGTAAGAGCAACGGTAGTGGAACCTGTAGCGATACGAAGAACCTGTGCGATAACAAAGCACATGATCAGGATCGGCATATGGAATCCCTGGAGTGTTCCGGTGATCAGGTTTGCGATACCGCAGGCTTTCAGGACGCCGCCGTATGCTCCGCCGGCACCTGTGATCAGAAGGATCAGGCCAACCTTGTCAGCGCCGCTGGACATAATGTCCGTGATGGAACGCGGAAGGTATTTGCGGGAGATAAATGCTGCGTACAGAACGCCGATTGTCATAGCTACGTTCTTGTCGCCAAGGAAAGCCAGAACTTTCAGAACAGGGCTTTCGGGCGGAAGGAAGAATGCGGAGAAAGATCCGAGAAGGATGAGCACGATCGGAACCAGAAGGATTGACATAGCCTTCCCGGCGCTCATTTTCTCATGGACTGCGGTATTTGCCTCATTGGATGCAAGCTCTGCGTCCAGATCGGAGAAATCCCATGTCTTGCCGGCTTTCTGATCCTGTTTGTTGATGATGCCGCCGTAAACGATACCGCCGACAAACATACCTACAAATGCGGAGATCAGAGCATAGAAGAAGAAAATACCAACGTTGACTTCCATTGCCGCAGCTACAGCAAGAGGCGGCGCGGTCGGAAGTACGAGCGCGAAAGTACAGGTGGTAGCCACAGCGATTGCTCCGCCGTAAGCAGCCATGGAATATCCGGTTTTACGGGAAAGTACACGAAGCATCGGGGCAAACATGATATAAACGACATCGCCGAATACCGGGATACCTGTGATGAAGCCGGCCACGCATACGGCGTACTGGGAACGCTTCGGGCCTACCAGATTCAGAACCTGGTCTACGATATTATCAATACCGCCTGATTCATACATGAACATACCGAGCATTACGCCGAGGCCGGTAACAATACCGATGGAACCCAGCGTGGAGCCGAAGTTGTTCGTGATGCAGGTTGAAACGTCGCTTAAGGTGGCAAAGCCTTCAGGGGCCGTTCCGCCCATGTAGGTGAGCAGCGCCAGGATTCCTGTTCCATAAGCGCATGCAAGCAGTGATACGAATGCATTCAGTTTGATCTTGATAATGCAAAGAAGCAGCACTACGATTGAGATAAGAAACACAATCATTAACATAAGTGATTTCCTCCTTTTCCTTTTCTCCTGATTGTTTTCCTGCCGTCTGCTTTCTGAAGAGAATGTCTGTCCATATAAAGATATGGAAGACAGTTTCCAGAGGCATCCGGTCTTTTGAAGAAGATTCCGTCGTTCCCGCAACGGTCTGCGTATGTTTCCTACCGTTGCATCATAACACGTCATATGTTTTGATGTCAAATATTTTCCTGAAAATACGAAAAAATTCATCTTAATGCACATTTTTCAGAACCTGTTTTTGTACTTATTTACCAATAGCCAGCGAATGAGGAAAATAGTCTTTGCAGGGCGGCTGTCAGGGTTGAAAAAAATATCCACAAATTGTAAGGTTTAATTTTGTAAATTAAGTATATTGTGAAATACGACGTATGATGTTATAATGAATCAAATCGTGGAAGTCCGGCGCATAATTCTGTGCAGAATGTCCAATATGTTTCCTGATTTACGATGTTCCCGCATACTTTCCGCATGGGAGAATCAATGTTTTGTCCGGATTCCATGAAACGAGGAGGCAGGGTTGTGAAAACTGCCTGTGCCTCTCTGATACTTGCTGTACTTTTTGCACGGGCGTGAGGCGGAGGCGCATGCTCTTTTAATTTAAAAGGAAAAGGAGAATCTCAGATATCTTCTGCAGATGCGAGTCCTTCGCGGTTACGATATGCAGAAAAAGGAAAAGAAGAAAAACTGTAAAGAACTGTAAATGTAAATCTGGAAAAAGGAGAATCAGGAAAAGGAGAATTGTAATCATGAAAGCGATCAAATTTGACAAGCCATGGGATGTGGCGTGTGTTGAGCTTGAGAAACCTGTTCCCGGACCGGGGCAGGCGTTGATTAAGATTATGACAGCCGGGATCTGCGGCAGTGATATCGGCGCTTTCCGCGGGACAAACGGTCTGGTTTCCTATCCCCGTGTGATAGGGCATGAGCTTGCGGGTATTATAGAAGCTGTTCCGGAAGACAATCCAAAGGGTTTCAAGGTTGGAGACAGAGTGATCGTGGATCCATATCTTTACTGCGGACACTGTTATCCCTGCTCCATAGGCCGTACAAACTGCTGTACGGATCTCCATGTGCTTGGCGTTCATGTGGACGGCGGAATGGCGCAGTATTACTGCCATCCGGCAGATATGCTTATAAAAATGCCGGACGATATGGACTGGATACTTGGAGCGATGGCGGAACCGCTGACAATTTCTCTGCATGGAGTTCACCGCGGCGGCCTGAAAGCGGGCGAGTACTGTGCGATTTACGGAGCCGGCCCGATCGGTCTGCTTGCCGGGATGGTGGCGGAAGCTTACGGCGCGCATGCGATCATCATCGATGTGGTGCAGGAGCGTCTTGACTTTGCGAAGAGCGTAGGGATTGAGTATACGGTAAATTCGGGCAAAGAGGACCCGGCTGCTGCTGTTGCGAAAATCACGGACGGGAATATGGCGCAGCTTGTGATGGAGTGTACCGGCGCCAATGTCTGCATCCGGGGGACGCTTGATCTTGTATCAAATGCGGGACGCATCACTTTCACCGGCTGGCCGAAGAAAGAGACGTCAATTCCAACCGATATGATCACAAAGAAAGAAGTCGATATCCGCGGCGCACGTACCAGCGCGGGAGAGTTTGAGGAAGCGATTGAGCTGATCTGCTCCGGACGCGTGGATGTGAAGAAGATACTTACAAAGACGGTCACTCTGGACGAAGCGCCGGAGACGATTATCGATATTGAGAAAAATCCGGGAAATTATATGAAGGTGGTTGTGGATCTGCGCTAAGCCGGATCTGACCATGTGCCGCAGATGACTGCTGTATTTGGGAGAAGGGGAGAAGGCGTGCGCGCAGGCATCGCCTGTCTTCCCGGGCTGCGCAGATATCTGCGTCCGGGCAGAGCGCTGCGGCAGGCTGGAACAGACAGCAGTGATAACTGCAGGATTCAGCCAGGGAGGTTATAGATGAAGGAACTGTATTTAACAGAAGAGGAGCATGGAATTTCAGCAAAACAGCTTGAGGGGCAGATCGATCTGCTTCTGGAGCAGTGGCCGGATGTAAAAAAGGTTCTGATTATTCCGCCGGACTATACGCGCTGTTATTCTTATGCCGGCGAGATCACGCAGATTTTATACCGGAAGCTGGTTCCGCATGCATCCGTGGACGTGATGCCCGCACTCGGCACACATATGCCGATGAGCAAAGAGGAACACAGGAAGTTTTTCGGAGATGTGGTGCCTGAGGATGCGATTATCGTACATCACTGGCAGACGGATACGGTACGTTTGGGGTATGTGCCTGCCGAAGTCTGTTCCGAGATCAGCAAAGGGCTGTTCCCCGAGCAGATCGACGTCGAAGTCAACCATCTCCTGGTTGACGGCGGTTATGATCTGATTCTTTCTGTCGGCCAGGTTGTGCCTCATGAGGTAGTCGGCATGGCGAATTATTCCAAAAATATCTTTGTCGGCACAGGCGGACGGGAGATGATCAATAAATCACACATGCTGAGCGCGATCTGCGGTATGGAGAAGGCGCTGGGAGTGACAGACAGCCCGGCCCGCAAGGTTTATGACTATGCGCAGCAGCATTTTATTGACGGTAAGCTTCCTCTTGTCTACCTGCAGACTGTGACTACGCGCGAGGGCGATGAGGTGAAGCTGCATGGTCTGTATATAGGACAGTCGCGCAAACCGTTTGAGATGGCAGCCGGGCTTTCGCAGAAGCTGAATATCTGCCATGTCGAGCGCCGCGCGAAAAAGCTTGTCACTTACCTTGAACCGACAGAGCTGAAGACGACCTGGGTGGGCAACAAGGGCGTGTACCGCACAAGAATGGCGGTGGCCGACGGCGGAGAACTGATCATACTCGCGCCGGGAGTTATCGCGTTTGGCGAGAATGAAGAGATGGACCGCATGACCCGCCGCTATGGCTACACGGGAACGGAGCATATTCTTGAGCTTTACCGCCAGGGCGTTTTCGAGGGCAGGCTGATGAGCGCCGCGCATCTGATGCAGGGTTCCTCAGAGGGCCGCTTTACGATTACGTATGCGACAAAGCCGGAGAACCTTTCAAAGGAGGAGATCGAGGGCGTCGGTTATCAGTGGGCTGATTATGATGAGATAACAAAGCGCTATGATCCGGAGAAACTGAAGGAAGGCTGGAACATCCTTCCGGACGGAGAGGAAATTTATTTTGTGGGGACTCCCGCGCTGGGGCTCTGGAAGGTCGACGAAGAGTAACCTGTGGCATCATGGGGGCAAAAGATGCCAGACGGATTGTTCCGTGCTTCGCACTTTTGACCCTGGCATACAAAATTAATTGGGGAATACAGAAAAGAAAAACAGAATTTCGGATAAAGTTTCAGAAAGAGAGGGATTACTTATGTTGATTAGCCAGGAAATGCGAAAACTTGCTCCTGAGTTGGATCCGCTGCGTATTGGCACGGGCTGGAAACCGGAAGATCTTGGAAAGCCGCAGATTTTCATTGAGAGTACGTTTGGCGACAGCCATCCGGGCAGCGGCCATCTGGACAAGCTGGTGGAGGCCGCGCGTGAAGGCATCGCGGCGGCAGGCGGACATGGAGCGCGCTATTTCTGTACAGATATGTGCGACGGCGAGAGCCAGGGAACAGACGGAATCAATTTCTCGCTGGCAAGCCGTGAGATGATCGCGAACATGATCGAGATCCAGGCAAACGCGACGCCGTTTGACGCGGGCGTGTATATGGCGAGCTGTGATAAAGGAATGCCGGCGAATCTGATGGGCCTGGCCCGCGTAAATATCCCTTCGGTTGTCGTGACCGGCGGTACGATGGCGGCAGGTCCGGACATGCTGACGCTCGAGCAGCTCGGCATGTATTCGGCAATGTATGAGAGAGGCGAGATCGACGAGGCAAAGCTCTGCTGGGCAAAGGAAAACGCATGCCCGAGCTGCGGCGCATGTTCCTTTATCGGCACGGCTTCCACAATGCAGATCATGGCGGAGGCTCTCGGACTTTCCCTTCCGGGCAGCGCACTGCTTCCGGCTACGAGCCCGGATCTGATCGAGTATGCGCGCCGTGCAGGCGAGCTGGCTGTAAAGCTCGCTCAGATGGATCATATGAAACCGTCGGATATCGTGACGATGAAGAGTTTTGAGAACGCGATCATGGTGCATGCCGCGATTTCCGGCTCCACCAACACGCTGCTGCATCTTCCGGCAATCGCGCATGAGTTTGGCATTGAGATCACAGGCGATACGTTTGACCGTCTGCACCGCGGCGCTCACTATCTCCTTGACCTTCGTCCGGCAGGACGCTGGCCGGCAGAGTTCTTCTACTATGCAGGCGGCGTTCCGGCGATCATGGAAGAGATCAAGAGTGTGCTTCACCTCGATGTGATGACCGTGACCGGCAAGACGCTCGGAGAGAACCTTGAGGAGCTGAAGCAGAACGGCTACTATGAGCGCTGCCAGCAGTGGCTTGACAAGGCGAACGAGAGATACGGAATCCATATGACGAAGGAAGATATCATCCGTCCGTTTGACAAGGCGATCGGCACAGATGGTTCCATCGCGGTTCTCAAGGGCAATCTTGCTCCTGAGGGCGCTGTCATCAAGCATACGGCCTGCCCGAAGGAGATGTTCTCCGCAGTGCTCCGCGCACGTCCGTTCGACAGCGAGGAAGAGTGCATCGACGCGGTTCTTCATCACAAAGTACAGCCGGGCGACGCGGTGTTCATCCGCTACGAGGGCCCGAAGGGTTCCGGTATGCCGGAGATGTTCTACACTTCCGAGGCAATTTCTTCCGACAAAGAGCTGGGCAAGAGCATCGCTCTGATCACAGACGGACGTTTTTCAGGCGCTTCGACAGGTCCTGTGATCGGACACTGCAGTCCGGAAGCACAGGCGGGCGGCCCGATCGCGCTTGTCGAGGAAGGCGATCTGATTCAGCTTGACGTCAAGGAACGTATTCTTGCGATCGTCGGCGTCAAAGGAGAGAGAAAAACTCCGGAGGAGATCGACGCAATTCTTGCAGAGCGCAAGAAGAGCTGGCAGCCCAAGCCGGCGAAATATCCGAGCGGCGTGCTCCGTCTTTTCTCGGAGCTGGCTGCGTCGCCGATGAAGGGCGCGTACCTAGAGTATGATAAATAGACATTAATTTTTCTGTAGAAGCGGGGCGGCGGATTTTCTGCCGCCTTTCGTTTTGATGCCCAGGCCCGTATTCTGTAAAAAACAACTTTTACTGCATTTCAAACCAAATATACCAGGCGGAAAATCGGGAAAATGAGTAAAATATAAACATAAGATGATAAAAGCTGTTTTTGTTTTGTTGCTGCTGCTATTGTATTAAATTTGTCTGCTGGTCAGACGACAGCGGGGCGCGGTACCGCAAAGGCCGTATTTTTCGCTCCGCTGCAGTGTAAGTGAGAAAGGAGATAATCATGAAAAGTTCATTTCGCTGGTATGGAGACAGCGATCCGGTCACTCTGGACGAGATCCGTCAGATTCCCGGTATGCGTTCTATTGTTTCCGCAGTCTATGATGTGAAGCCGGGCGAGGTGTGGCCGGAAGAAAGCATAAAACACCTTGCCGACGAGTGCAGGGAACATGGCCTTGTCTTTGATGTGGTGGAGTCAATCCCGGTTACGGAGGAGATAAAGCTTGGCGGACCGCTGCGTGATGCGCATATTGAGAATTATTGCGAGAATATACGCCGCTGTGCAAAGTACGGGATCAAATGTGTCACTTATAATTTTATGCCGGTCTTTGACTGGACGCGCACACAGCTTGATAAAGCGGCAGAGGACGGTTCCACCAGTCTTGTGATGTACTGGGATCAGCTGAAAGGCCTTGATCCGATGAAGGACGATATCCATCTTCCCGGATGGGACTCCAGTTATACGCAGGAAGAGGTTCGCGGCCTGATCCGTGCTTATGGGGAACTCGGTGAGGAAGGATTGTGGGCGAATATTGAATATTTCCTGAAAAAGGTGATCCCTGTCGCTGAGGAGTGCGGTATCGTGATGGCGCTGCATCCGGATGATCCGCCGTATCCGATTTTCGGACTGCCGCGCGTTATCACCTGTGAGGAAAATCTTGACCGGTATCTTAGTCTCGTGGACAGCTCGGCGAATTCCCTGTGTCTGTGTACAGGTTCCCTTGGCTGCTCTCCGAAAAATGATATCCCGAAGCTGGTACGGAAGTATTCCGCAGCCGGAAGGATTGGATTTATGCATATCCGTAACGTAAAAATCCTGCCGGATACTTCGTTTGAGGAGTCAGGGCATCTTTCAAAGGATGGTTCGCTGGATATGAACGCGATCGTGAAGGCTCTGGTGGATACGGGATTTGAGGGATACTTCAGACCGGATCACGGACGTATGATCTGGGGAGAAGTCGGTTCGGACGCGAAGCCCGGATATGGCCTGTTTGACAGAGCGCTGGGGACGGCATACCTCAACGGTCTGATTGAGGCGAACGGAGGAAAGCTGGAAGACTGACCGGGATCGAACCGGTCGGCAGAAAAGCCGGGATCGGCTGGCGGAGCAGAGCTGGCCAGAAGGCTGAAAAGCTGATCAGAGGAAAAGCCGGAAGACTGACCGGAAGAAAAACAGTCAGAGAGATGGACCGGCCAGAAGAAAAGCCGGTCGGAAAACCGAAAGATCAGCCGGAGAGATCCGGAGGATCAGGCAGCAAAAGAAAATGGGGGATTGAGATGGAAAAATTTATGGGGAAGGATTTTCTGCTTTCCACGGAAACTGCCAGGAAGCTGTATCATGAGACAGCGGAAAAGATGCCGATCATCGATTACCACTGTCATATCAGTCCTCAGGAGATAGCGGAGGACCGGAAATTTGATAATATCACACAGGTATGGCTGGGCGGAGATCACTACAAATGGCGTCTGATGCGCGCCGCGGGGATCACAGAGGACAAGATAACCGGGGATGCGCCGGACAGGGAGAAATTCCGCGCGTTTGCTTCGGTAATGCCGCAGATTATCGGCAATCCGATCTACCACTGGAGTCATCTGGAACTGCAGAGGGGCTTTGGAATCATGGAACCGCTGACGCCGGACAATGCCGATGAGATTTACGACCGCTGCAATGAGCTTTTGAAGGAGTATTCTGCGCGCGGTCTGATGAGGAAGTTCCAGGTGAAGGCAGTCTGCACGACCGACGACCCGGCGGACGACCTCCACTGGCATGAGGCGATCGCCGCTGACCCGACGATGGAGATCCAGGTACTCCCGGCATTCCGCCCGGACAAGGCGGTCAATGTTGACAAGGAAGGTTTTGCCGAATATATCGGGAAGCTGTCGGAGACGGTGGGACATAGGCTGACCTGCGCGCAGGACGTCGCTGCGGCTCTGTGTGAGCGTATCGGGTATTTCAATGAAAGAGGATGCCTGTGCGCTGATCACGGACTTGATTCCTGCGTTTATGCCGAGCCGGACACAGAGGCCGCCGATCAGGCATTTTCGGAGGCGATGAGCGGAAAAGTACCGGCTCAGGATCAGGCGGACGCGTATAAGACGCTTATTCTTGTGACCTGCGCAAAACAGTATGCCCGGTTTAACTGGGTGATGCAGATTCATTTCGGCTGTCTGCGCAACGTGAATAAGCCGCAGTTTGCCGCACTTGGTCCGGATACGGGATACGACGCAGTGAAAACTCAGTCCGGAACGGACAATCTGGCGCTTTTGCTGAACGCGTTTCTTGAAAACGAGGGTCTGCCGAAGATGATCCTGTATTCGCTGAATCCGAATGACAATACGGCGATCGCGACGATCATGGGCGCGTTCCAGGGAGGCGGCGTCGCAGGGAAAATGCAGCTCGGAAGCGCGTGGTGGTTCAGTGATAACCGCGCAGGGATGCGCGCGCAGCTCACCGATCTTGCGAACAACGGCGTACTTGGCCGGTTTGTCGGAATGCTCACGGATTCACGTTCGTTCCTCAGCTACACCCGTCATGAATATTTCCGCAGGATTCTCTGCGAACTGATCGGCGAGTGGGTGGAGAGCGGACAGTATCCGAATGACGAGAAGTATCTGAAGAAGATCGTGGAAGACATCTGCTATAATAATACGGATGAATTTTTCAGATTTAATCTGCGCGGATGAAACGGAAAGATCCCGCGGGACAGATTTTGTTTTACATTGCAGGAAGGACAGGTCTCTGGGACCAGAAAGGAGCAGAATCATTATGATAGATTTACCATTAAAGTCAGATTTTTCAGGAAAAGTAGTCGTTGTTACCGGTGCGGGAGGAGTGATCTGCAGTACGATCGCACGCGCGTTTGCACAGGCAGGCGCAAAGGTAGCCGCAGTTAACCGTACGGCAAGCAAGGTGGAGGCTCTTGCCGACGAACTGAGGAAAGAAGGCTTCATCTGCAGCGGTTACGGGGGAGATGTTACAAATCCGGACAGTATGAACGCCGTTCACAAAAAAGTGCTGGAAGAGCTGGGGCCGTGCGATATTCTGGTCAACGGAGCAGGCGGGAACAGTCCGCTTGCCACGACAGACAATGAATACCAGCATGAGGCGAAGGAAGGACAGAAAACCTTCTTTGATCTCGATATGTCCGGGATAAATGCGGTGTTCAGTCTGAATTTCCAGGGAACGCTGCTTCCGACGCAGATATTTGCGCAGGATATGGTCGCGCGGAAATCAGGCTGCATTCTGAATATTTCATCCATGAACGCGTACATACCGCTGACGAAGATTCCGGCTTATTCCGGAGCAAAAGCTGCCGTCAGCAACTTTACACAGTGGCTTGCAACTCATTTTGCAGGAACAGGAATCCGCTGCAATGCGATCGCTCCGGGATTTCTCAGTACGAACCAGAATCATGCGCTGCTGTTTAATGAGGATGGTTCGCTGACTCCGCGTTCAGAGAAGATCCTTGGCGGGACTCCGACACATCGTTTTGTAAAGAGTGAGGAGCTGCTTGGAGGCGTGTTCTTCCTCTGCGACGACAAAGCGGCCAGCGCGGTGACCGGCGTTGTACTGCCGATCGACGCGGGATTCTCAGCCTACAGCGGAGTGTAACGGCTATTGCCCATATAGAGCGCTTCTGCCGGCAGCGGCCTGAAAGCGGAACATAATGCGCGGCAGATCAGGAACCGGGGGACGCCGTCAGGGCGTCCCCCGACGTATTCACGCCATTTTCAGGAATTCTTTTGGATTCTTTCCGAACTCTCTTTTGAATGCTTTCAGGTAGTTCGAATAATCATTAAATCCGCATTCCAGACAGGCGTTGGTCACGGGTACGCCCCTGCGCAGCATGTTCAGGGAGATGATCAGTCTTTTCTTCATGATGTACTGATAAACACTCATCCCGGTGAAGTGCTTGAACTGCTTGCAGAGATAAAATTTACTGATGAAAAGATGATCCGCAAGCTCATCAAGCGACAGGTCCTGGGAAATATTTTCATTGATATAGGCAAGCGCCTGATTTACGGCCTGGTTTTCCGTGATATCTTCGGTAAGCAGAGAAGATTTTTCATAGTAGCAGCGGCTCAGAAAGACGAGAAACTGCAGCAGGTAGGAGGCGGCGATCGCGCGGCTTCCCAGCAGATTGTCCCTCTGTGCCTGATCGATATGAAGACACAGATTTCTCAGCTGAATCAGGTTTGCGTCGTCCGGGCGGATCAGGCGGTAATCTTTTGAGGCGGCGTCTGAAAAACAGGCTTTGAGGTCGTCGCCGCACAGCTGAACCGTGTCAAAAAAGGAATCGCTGATCCAGATGACAAAGCGTTCATACGGCTTTCCCGGAGAAATTTCCGGACGATGGATGTCAAGGTTGTTGGTCAGAAGGATATCGCCGGGGCGCAGATGATAAATCTTACCCTCGATGTTGTAGTCTACGTTGCCGGACAGAAAGAAAAAAATCTCGTAAAAAGAGTGCTGATGGAAGTCCACGACAGGGGGAACTTCATCATAGTAATGATAAAATTCATAATATGGATCCAACATAACCTGTCTGTCCGTAAAAGTATCTCTGGACATATGAACAAAACTCCTTTCAAAACAGGGTATATTTTGTAGTATATGACAATTTTCACTTCTTTTCAAGCTAAAAACACCTAGCGGAAATGATAAAAATATTGATAAAATAAATTCAACAAAACAAAAGCAGCCGTTTCACCTTCAGCAAAAGAAAGGAGAATTACAGTATGAAGTTTTATCGAAGTGCGTTGTTTGTACTGCTTGGCGTAAGCCTTATGGCGCCTGCAGTCGCCGCTCAGGCTGCCGGAGAAGATTCGGACGCGCGGATTGTCCGGATCGGGCATAATCAGGCCACGGATCATCCGACACATATTGCTCTTACCGCGTTTGAGGAATTTATCGAGGAAAAGCTGGGCGACAAATATAACATTGAAGTTTATCCGAGCGAGCTGCTTGGTTCTCAGACGGATATGGTTCAGCTGACGCAGACCGGCGCGATCGACTTCTGTGTCGCCAGCAACTCAATTCTTGAGACATTTTCAGACAACTATACCCTGTTTAATCTGCCTTATCTCTTTTCGTCCAGCGAGGCGTATCATGCGTCGATGGATGATCCCGAGATCACCGGTCCCATATTTGAATCGACAAAGCGCGCAGGTTTCGAGGCTGTCACATGGATCGACGCGGGTACGCGAAATTTCTATACGGTTTCCAAGCCGATTGAATCGCCTGCCGACCTGAAGGGTCTGAAGATCCGTGTGCAGCAGTCGCCCACAAACGTGCAGATGATGAGCCTGCTCGGCGGTTCCGCGACGCCCATGGGATTCGGCGAAGTGTACACGGCGCTTCAGTCGAAGGTTATCGACGGCGCCGAGAATAATGAGCTGGCGCTGACCTCAAACGGACACGGAGACGTCTGCAAATATTATTCCTACGACATGCATCAGATGATCCCGGATATCCTGATCGGCAACTGCGGATTCCTTGACGGGCTTCCCGAGGATGAGAGGGAGATCTTTGAGGAAGGCTTTGACCTTGTCAACAGCGTGGAGCGCGAGGAGTGGGGCAAGGCAGTTGACGCCGCGAAGGACAGGGCGGAAAACGTACAGGGCGTTCAGTTCAATTACCCGGATACGCAGCCGTTCCAGGAAATCTGTTCCCCGATGCACGAGGATCTGCTTGAGCAGTATCCGGATCTCCGACCGATCTATGAGAAGATCCAGGAACACAACGCGGAATATCTTGCGGCGGACGATGGCGAGGCCGGATCTGAGGAGGATGCCTCGGATGAGGATGCGGACGATGGCGAAGCCGCAGACGAGACGGAAGCCGACGCCGGGGAAAGCGCTGAGACAGAAGCCGCGGACGATGGCGAAACCGAGGCGGCAAACGACAGTGAAATCGAAACCGCGGATGAGGAAGGAGGAGAAACAGAATGAAAACTTTGAGAAATGTTCTGACAAAGCTTTTAAACATACTGGCCGGGGGAAGCTTCCTTGTAATGGTTGTCCTCACCTGCTGGCAGGTCTTTACACGGTATATCCTCGCAAATCCGTCCTCATGGTCTGAGGAGCTTGTCTCCTATATGTTTGCGTGGATGAGTCTTCTGGGAGCGTCCATCGTGACTTCCGAGCGCGGCCACATGAATATTCCGATCCTGACAGAGCATGTCAGCGACGGCGTGCGCAAGCTTCTGGAATGCCTCGGAGAGATTATCGCGTTCCTGTTTTCACTCGTTATTCTGATCTTTGGCGGGCTGCAGATCGCGAATCTGGCGATGGGACAGATGACTTCGTCCCTGGGCGTGCCGATTGGAATTTTCTATTATATCATGCCGCTGTGCGGTATTCTGAACATGATCTATACAGTTTTAAATATTATCGATATCTTCAAGGGCGAAGTTAAGGAGGTGGCGTAAATGGCTATACAGTCTCTGCTGATTATTCTTGTGGTTCTGCTTGTTCTGCTCGCGCTTGGCGTGCCGATCGCCTATTCGATCGGAATTGCGGCACTGGCTGCGATCCTTCCCACGATGGATCTTGATGTCGCCGTCGTCACGGCCGCGCAGAGAACTTTCGTCGGCATGAGCAAATTCAGTCTTACGGCGATCCCGTTTTTCATCCTTGCAGGAAACCTGATGAATCAGGGCGGCATCGCAAAAAGGCTTGTGGACTTTGTTATGGCGCTTCTTGGAAAGCTTCCGGGAGCTCTGCTGGTGACAAATGCCGGCGCGAACGCGCTGTTCGGCGCGATCTCCGGTTCCGCTTCCGCGGCAGCGGCGGCAGTCGGAAGTATGGTAAAAGAAGGAGAGGAAGAGCAGGGTTATGATCCGGCGCTCTGTGTCGCGACAAACGCAGCTTCGGCTCCGTCCGGTCTGCTGATCCCGCCGTCAAACGCGCTGATCACTTATTCTCTGGCGTCAGGCGGAACCTCCGTGGCGGCTCTGTTCCTCGGCGGCTATGTACCTGGCATCCTGTGGACGCTGTGCTGTATCGTTGTCGGCGTTATCATCGCTCTGCGGAAAGGCTATAAAGGCTCCCATGGAAAATATGACTGGAAAAACCTCGGCGTGTGTACCCTGCGCGCGATTCCGGCTCTGTCCCTGATCGTGGTCGTCATCGGCGGTATCGTCGGCGGCATCTTCACGGCGACAGAAGGATCCGCGATCGCGGTCGTCTACGCTCTGATCCTTGGAATCTGCTACCGGAACATCACCCTGAAAAGCTTCTGGGCAATCGTCGTGGACAGTGCGAAGATGAGCGGCATGGTCGTCTTCCTGATCGGTGTTTCAAACATCCTCGGCTGGGTTATGTCCTTCACGCAGGTGCCGCAGGCAGTCTCGGCGGCGCTGCTCGGACTGACGAATAATCCGGTGATCATCCTGCTGATCATGAACGTTATCCTGCTGGTGGCAGGCACATTCATGGACGTTACGCCGGCGATCCTGATCTTTACGCCGCTGTTTCTTCCGATCGTGAAATCCTTCGGCATGAGCCCGGTACACTTTGGTCTGATCCTTGTGTATAACCTGTGCATCGGAAACATCACACCGCCGGTCGGCAACACGCTGTTTGTCGCGATCAAGGTAGGCGGGAGTTCTCTGACAAAGACGATTCCCTACATGCTCTGGTATTATGTGGCGATCCTTATCGGATTGATGATGGTTACCTACATACCGTTCCTCAGCCTGGGGCTGCCTACGATGGCAGGGCTGGTGTAAACGGATCATAAAGCTGCTGTCTGGGACAGGCTGGTATCGGCCTGTCCCTTGTGTTACAGAAAATCACCTCTATCTGCTCAGCTCCTCCTGGCAGAGCGCGATGAATTTCTGCGCCGCATTAGACAGATAGTGATTTTTTCTTGTGACGATGTGGAATCTGCAGACCGCGATGGAAGGATCCAGTTTCAGATAAACAACGTCTGCCCCGGCGTTCCGGCAGATCAGTGAGTCGGGCGCGAAGGCCGCGCCTATCTGGCAGCAGGACAGATGGTAGGCAGTCACGAGCTGCTCCACACAGAGCACGGTTTTGGGAGAAAAACCGGCGTTTTCGAAAAAGCGCATGCTCCTTTTCCGCAGGCCGCTTTCCGGGGGAAGAAGAATGAACGGAAGACCGGCGAGCCGGGAGGGGTCGGGCAGAGTTTCTCTGGAGAGATATGCTCCGGACAGCACTTCTTCCCGCGCAAGCCCCCAGGGGAGCACACCGGATTCGCGCGCGAGATCACGAGGAACAGAGAGGAAAAGCGTGCTTTGGGATACAGGGCACACTTCAAATTCTCCGGGATCATATTCACGGGTGCTCAGCATCAGATCCAGCTGATGGTCAAGCAGCTTTTTTATGTTCAGCGGGGAGTCCGCCTCGGAGAGCTGCAGCTCCACCTCCGGATAAAGCTGCATGTAGCGCCGGATCACCGGAGGGAGGATGTAGGAAATAAAATACTGTGTCCCGCCGATCCGCAGTGATCCGGTATTCAGCTCTGACAGATCCCGGACTGCGGCTTTCATGTTTTGTTCAATTCTGCGCATCTGATAAATGCCGTCAAGACAGATCTTTCCGGCCGGTGTCAGCTCCAGAGGATGGCAGCCGCGGTCAAACAGCGGACTTCCCAGGCTTTCCTCCGCCTTGCGCAGAGCGATGCTCAGGGCGGGCTGAGTGATGTGCAGCCGTTCGGCGGCTTTGCGGATGCTGCCGGTTTCATAGATCGCTAAAATATATTCCAGATTCTGCTGCATGATTTCCTCCTGCCTTCTGCAGATAAATAAATTTTATATGCTTTTCAAAAAGGCAGATTAATTTTAATACACGAAGACAATAGAATCAAGCCTGGGAAATGATACGGCACGATGTTTCCAGGGAACTCTTGTTTTTCTGCTTTATTTCGTATATGATAAGGAAAAAGGAGGGAAAACAATGAAGCCTATCAGAAAAAAAACGGCCATGCTGCTCATGCTTCTTTTTGCTCTGATTCTGCTGGGGACTCCAGTGTCCGCGGCAAAATATAAGAGCGAGTGGCTTCTGCGCAGCGGCAGATACTATTATTACGACGCAAACGGGAAAAAAACTACCGGTCTGGCGAAGATCAAAAATAAAAAGTATTATTTTGATTCAAAGGGAATCCAGCGTACCGGCTGGCAGCTGATCGGGAAAAGCTATTATTTTTTTAACGTTGGCAAAGCGAAAAAGGGAAATATGGTCACGAACAAAACAGTAAACGGCGTCCGCCTGAACAAAAACGGGAAGGCAGTGCTCACAAAAGACAGCAAGGAGAAGCTGAAGCTGATGGTTCACGCGACCTCGGTGGTGGAGAAGATCACCAACTGGTCCATGAGCAAAATGGAGAGGCTGCGCAAGTGCTTCGATTACACGAAAAGCAAGTACAAGTACTATGACTGGCGCAGGTTTACCAACGCGAAAAACTGGGACAGGGCTTACGCCGGCGATATGTTTTATCACGGGCGGGGGAACTGCTATTCTTACGCAGCCGCGTTTGCATACCTTGCCAATGCGGCAGGATATTCCGCCAGTGTGATCTCCTCCGGAGGACATGGCTGGGCGGAGATTGGAGGGCGCGTGTTTGATCCGGACTGGGCGCTTGTAAGCAAAGTGGATTCCTATTTTAACATGTCCTATTCGCTCAGCGGAAAAGGAGGCAGGCCGAACTATAAACCGAACCGGAGATACGTGGTGAAAATCTGACCGGAAAAATATTGAACTCCGCCGGGATATATAGTATAATCTGGGAAAAAGCGGGGCATTTGTGTATAAATATTCATAGAAAAGCATTCAAAAGCTTCCCAAAGGAGGGGATTACGTCGAAAAAGCGAGGAACAGCCGGGAAAGTGGTTTTGCTGATTTTCTGCTGCATGCTGCTGATGGGATCGGTGAGCGCGAGCGCAGCCGGGAAATCCAGACTTACGACATCCGGCAAAAAAATTTATTATTATGAAAGCGGGAAAAAGGTCAAAAACTGCTGGAAGAAAGTAAAAGGCAATAAATATTACTTCGGCAAGAACGGCGCGGCTTACATGGCCCCAAAGACTTTGGGGAGGAGCAAAAATGTCGTCTGCAAAAAGATCGGAGGAGCGAAATACTGCTTTGATCAGAAGGGACGTCTTGTGAAAAATGGCGTATATGCCGACGTCGATGGAAATGCCTACTTTGTAAAAAACGGTAAGGTAAACGAGGCGAAGACAAAAAAGATCCAGAAAGCGGTAAAGTACCTGGCGGATGCCAAAAAGATACGCAGTTATCTGGGGAAGCCGAAAAAGACAAGAGAAAGCAGCAGCTGTTTCCGTGAAGAAGGAACGGATCTGGAGCTCACATATCCCTATGTTACGCTGTCACTGTTCCGGGATGACAAAACCGGGGAAGAGCTGGTGCTGTTCCTTGATCCGCGTTAGCGGCGGCAGAAGAATCAGACGGAGGAAGAAATGAAAAAGAAAAGCATGCGTTTTATTCTGGCACTGCTGCTGATGCTTGCCGCTTTTGGTACGGCGGTGTCCGTACAGGCAAAAGAAAAAGTTCCGGCGTCAGGCAAGGCCGCTGTAAAGCAGGGCTGGGTGGAGAGCGGCGGAAAAAAATATTACGTCAGCGCGTCAGGAAAACATAAGACGGGGTGGTTTACTTCCAAAAAGAAGAAGTATTATCTGGACCCCAAGGCGAACGGGGCGGCTGTGACCGGCCTGAAGAAGATCGGCGGCAAATATTACTGCTTCAATAAAGAGGGGCAGATGCTGACAGATAAGCCGGCCTACAAGGTCGGGAAAAAGTATTACGCGATCAATTCCAAGGGCGTGGCCAAAAAGCTGACCGGGGCCGATGAGCTGGCCGCAAAGCGTCTGGAGAAGCTTTCCGGTTCGAAGCTGCGCGCCGCGTTCGACTGGGCGGCGAAGCTCCCGTATCAGGCGATCAGCACCAAAGGAAAAAAGCCGAAATATTTTGCGTCTTACGGCTTCACGTACGAGCGGGGCGACTGCAACGTGCAGGCGTGTACGTTCTGCTGGATGGCAAAACTGCTTGGATATGATGCGCACTATATAAAAGGCACGGTGCCGCAGGCGAACGGCACGGACGGCAAACATGCCTGGGTGGAGATTGACATAAAAGGAAAGACTTATGTGTACGATCCGAATCTGGCCGGGCAGTATGCGTCTGTGTACGGGAAAAATACCGGCTGGAAGTTCCAGTACGGGGACAAGCATACTTATAAGTATCAGAACATAGAACGGATAAACTAAAGAGAAGTTCATGCGGTTTTGTATCAGGGTCCCAGGGTCATGCGGTCCATGTCTGTGCGGGCATGGGACGCATGACTCTGGGATCTGCAATTTTGAAAGGTATTTGGAATCAGAAAGGACAGAATTATGAAAATGAAAAAAGTATTTGCGGCGGCCTGCTGCGCCGCGCTTCTGGCAATGAACATTGAAATGGTCTGCCCGGCGGCGGAATCAACGGATCTGTCCGCGGAAGAAGAGACAGAGATCGCGGAAGAAGAAAAGCAGATCGGGGAAATGCAGGAGGGCGCGCTGGAAGCAAGGCTGACAAACGCGTCGGGAAAAGACATTAAAGGATTTGTGATAAAGGAAGACAAAGCCGGGGAGACCGAGGCGGCCGAAGAGGCAGAGGAACCGGAGACAGAGGAAGAAACTGAGGAAAATTTGCTTGCACAGGATGATGTGTTTGCGAACGGAGAAGTACGCATCGTCTACTATATGCCGGAAAGCGAGACAGGGGAGCCGGAGAGCGAAGCGGCGGACGCTGAAAATGCAGCAGAGGAGCCGGGAAGCGAAGCGGCAGACGTTGAAAATGCGGCAGAGGAGCCGGAAAGTGAAGCGGATGAAGAGGAAACAAGATATGTGATCGGTCTTACCTTTGCAGATGATACGGCAGCGGAGCTCCACGCATTTGCGTTTTCGGAAATGAATGAGGCCGAGATCCGGCTGGAGGAGAGCACCGCTTATCTCGTTTATCAGGACGGGGAAGAAGAAATAAGTACGCTGGAGGCGGAGCTGGAGCTTGCGAAAGAAGCGCAGGAGACGGAGCCGGCTGATGACGGGCTGACTGAGTATGAAGATTCCTATGACGACGTTTACGGCGGCACCGCCGCCAGCACTGGAAGCGGAGAAAACAGCAGCGCGGGCAGCAGTGAAAAGAAAGACAGCGGCAAGAAAGACGACGGTGAAAAGAAGAAAGAAGAAAGCAGCAAGGACGACGGCGGAAGCAAGGATGACGACGGAGCCACAAGCGACGGCTTCAGTCAGGAAAGCAGCGGCGGCCAGGAGAGCGGCGGCAGTCAGGATGACGGAGCCGGCCAGGAAAGCGGCGGCGGTCAGGAGAGCGGCGGCGAGGATAACGGTGCCGGGGGAGACAATTGCCTTGAGGGCGGCATAATGAATGATGGCGGAGCCGGTCAGGAGAGCGGCGGCGGTCAGGATAGCGGAGCCGGTCAGGAAAGCGGCGGCGGCCAGGATAACGGTGCCGGGGGAGACAACTGTCTTGAAGGCGGCGTGATGAATGATGGCGCGGGAGACAACTGCCTTGAAGGCGGCGTGATGAATGACGGCGCGGGAGACAACTGCCTTGAGGGCGGCGTGATGAATGATGGCGCGGAAGACAACTGCCTTGAGGGCGGCGTGATGAACTGATGCTGCGCTGCACCAGGCAGAGAATACGTTTGTGATGAGGATGCTGCAAAAGCAGACGTTTGAACTTTCAGAATAACGAACGGGCTGTTTTGCAGCATCCTCTTGATTGCACAGGCCTGCATATGGAGATTCGCTGCTGACGCAGCATGCGGGCTGCGCAGACGAGCAGGAGGGAAAGCCGCCCCTGCTCGATTTACGGAGGAGAAAATGTCGCTGATATCCAATCTGTTTGTACTGTTTGTGGCGGCAGCGGTGGTTCTGTACTACCTGACGCCGGGAAAATACCGCTGGATCTGTCTGCTTATCTTCAGCTGCCTCTATTATCTGTCCGGAAATGCGCGCTATCTGTTCTTCCTTTTATTTTCCATAACGGTCACGTATCTTAGCGCACTGCGGATTGACCACATGCAGCAGAAGGGATGTGAACAGAAGAAAATCAAGCGCATGGTCGTACTCGGACTGATCGGGAATCTGGGGATGCTCGGCGCGGTGAAATATACGAATTTTTTCATAGATAATCTGAACCTGCTGTTCCATGCAGACATGAAGGGGCTCGAAGTGCTGCTGCCGCTCGGCATCTCTTTTTACACATTTCAGTCATCAGGTTATCTGCTGGATGTATACTGGAAGCGGATCCGCGCCCAGAAAAATCCGTTTCGCTACGCTCTGTTTGTGTCGTTTTTTCCGCAGCTTCTGCAGGGGCCGATCGGAAATTACAAAAGGCTGGCCGAACAGCTGTATGAGGGGCACGCTTTTTCGTGGGAACATATTTCCCGGGGACTGCGGCGTATTATCCTGGGATACTGCAAAAAGATGATCATTGCCGACTGGGCAGGCGTTTTTGTGGACGCGATCTGGGGCAATCCGGACCGTTACGGCGGCATTGTGTTCTTTGGCCTGCTGTTTTACGGTATCCAGCTCTACGGAGATTTTTCGGGAGCGATGGACGTGGTGATCGGCATCGGAAATCTGTTTGGGATTTCCATGGATGAAAACTTCCGCAGACCGTATCTTGCCAGATCCATGTCGGAATTCTGGGAGCGTTGGCATATCACACTGGGCGAGTGGATGAAAAATTATGTGTTTTATCCGATCTCCCTGTCAAAATGGATGACCCGTTTTTCCAGGTGGTCGAAAAAGACGTTCGGAAGAAAGACGGGACGCGTAGTTCCCATTGCCCTGGCGGATCTGATCGTGTTCTTTTTTGTGGGAATCTGGCACGGAGCGAGCTGGAAATATGTGGTATACGGACTGATGAACGGCGGGATCATCGCCTTCAGCGAGCTGATGGCAGGCCGGTACAGAAGCTGGAAAAAGGCGCTGCACATCAGCGGAAAAGAGCGCTGGTATCAGGCCTTCGCGATTTTGCGGACCTTTATCCTGGTGAATCTGCGCTGGTTTTTCGACCGGTCGGACAGTCTCGGGCAGGGACTGTATATGGTAAAGCAGGCGTTCACCCATTTTGCTCCGGCACAGCTTCTTGGCATCCCCGCGGGGACCGGCGGAACGGCGTTCGTTCCGCAGGCGCTGCTGATCATCGCGGCAGGCTGCGTCATCATGGTCGCGGCAGGCTGCGTGCAGGAATGGGGAGGCGAGAGACTCTGCGGGAAGCTGTCCCGCCTGCCGGTCCCGGTAACTGCAGGCATGTATCTTCTGCTGCTCGTCTGTATCGGCCTGTTCGGATCGACGGCGGCACCGAGAGGTTTTATCTATGCGCAATTTTAAGACAACAATATGTGCTCTGCTGATCGCGGCGGCTGCTGCGGGAATGTTTGCGGGGCTGGATTTTCTTCTGTATCCCTGCACATTTATCCGCAATGACCTGCATACGGTGTGCGGGGAGACATTCGACGATATTTATGTGGGAACCTCCCACGGAAAGATCAATATTGATCCTGAGGCCGCGCAGGAAGTGAACGGGCGCCGGGGACATAATCTGTGCGTCGGCGGCGAGTACAGTGTGGATGTGTATTATATGATCAGGCTTCTGATCGAGCTTGGCAGAAAGCCGTCGCGCGTAATCTACGAGATATCCCCGTCGTATTTTTCGCTGGAAAAAGAGGAAGGCAACAATTATCTGCTGTTCTACCATGAGTTTCCGCTTTCGCGCGCAAAGCTGGAGTATTTCTGCGATGCGGTGATCAAATGCAATTTCCGCACGATGCTTTTCCCGTGGTATGAGTACAGTCTCTCCTACGAGCTGTCCAATATGAAGAACACGGTGCGCAAAAAACTGCAGAAGGATTACGGGATCGAAGATTTCCGCACAAAGACGCAGGAATACCACGAGAGCGGGTTCGTGGCGAGATATCCGGTGGAGAGCAGCGGATTTAGTTTTAACGGAATCCGCGCGTTTCACCGCGATGAAGTCAGGCAGGAGCATATGGAATATCTGGAGAAGCTGATCGATCTGTGCCGCGCGCAGGATATTGAGTTCGCGGCGGTGATCACGCCGGTTCCCGCGGATACCCTGCGGCAGTTTTCAGAGGAATATGAGGACGCGAATGAATACTTCGGCGAATTCTTTAAAGAGAAAGAAGCTGTCTGCGTTAATTTTAACGATCGGGAATATTACAAATACGCATCCCACAGACTGGAAGACTACACGGATCTGGACGGACATATGAACGAGGATGCCGCGCGGGAGTTCACGAAGAATCTTGCGCGTATTCTGGAAGGGGTCTGACGGAACTGTTTTTGCGCGGATCTGTGCGGCGTAAAAAGAGGATTTTCCGGCGGATCTGCGCGGCACAAAGGAGATTCCGGCGGATCTGTGCGGCGTAAAAAGAGGATTTTCCGGCGGATCTGCGCGGCACAAAGGAGGTTCCGGCAGGTTCGCGCAGCATAAAAGAGGTTTTCCGGCAGATCCGCGCGCGTCTGCGGATCTGCGATAAGAGAGAAAGGGCAGAATGAGATGAAAAGTATTCTGGAATACCTGGAAGAGTCGGCGGCGCGTTTCCCGGATAAAACCGCGTTTGCGGACGAGACAGAGCAGTGTACGTTCGCGGAGCTTTGTGCGCACGCGAAAAGGGCGGGCAGCGCCCTGGCCAGACGGGGATGCTTCAAAAGACCCGTTCCGGTACTGATGGAAAAAGGGGTGCGCACGATTGAGATCCTGATGGGCATTGTGTATGCCGGAGGGTTTTACGTGGTGCTGGACGCCGCGCAGCCCGCGGACCGTCTCCGACAGATCCTGTCGGCGCTGGAACCGGAGATGACCGTTGCGGACGAGGCAGGCGCGCTGCTGCTGAAGGAGATCCCGCAGGCAGGGGAAACGCTGGATTTTCGCCAGCTCCTCCGGGAGGAAGAGGACGAGACGCTGCTCGAGGTGGTGCGGGTGCGAAGGCAGGATATACAGCCTCTCTATGTCATGTTCACGTCGGGATCCACCGGCGTACCGAAGGGCGTGGTGGTGAGCCACCGAAGCGTGATCGATTTTATAGAAGAATTTACGAGGATTTTTGAAATTACGGATCAGGATGTGATCGGCAATCAGGCTCCGTGGGATTTTGATGTATCGGTAAAGGATATCTATGCGGGGCTGAAGACCGGAGCGTCGGTGCAGATCATACCGCGGAAATATTTTTCATTTCCGATGCTGCTTCTGGATTTTCTGGAGGAGAGAAGGGTTACCAGCCTCACCTGGGCGGTCTCGGCTTTGTGCATGGTTTCCGCTCTGAACGGATTTTCCTACAAGGTGCCGGACGGGATCCGCCGCGTGATGTTTTCCGGCGAGACGATGCCGGTGCGCCAGCTGAATTACTGGAGGAAGTATCTTCCGGATGCCATGTTTGTGAATCTGTACGGCCCGACGGAGATCACCTGCAACTGCACGTACTATGTGCTGGACCGTCAGTTTGAGGCGGGGGACGTGATTCCGATCGGCAGGGCTTTTCCGAACGAACACGTCTTTTTGCTGGACGAGGACGACCGGGAGGTGACAAAGCCCGGCATGGAGGGGGAGATCTGCGTTTCCGGCACGGCGCTGGCTCTCGGGTATTACAACAACCCTGAGCAGACCGCGCGGGCGTTTGTGCAGAACCCGTTAAATCACAGCTATCAGGAGCTGATCTACCGTACCGGAGATATGGGAAGCTACAATGAGGACGGCGAGCTTTGCTTTGCCTCCCGCAGAGATTTCCAGATCAAGCACATGGGACACCGCATTGAGCTTGGCGAGATTGAGGCGGCCCTGGAGAAGGTGGAAGCGGTTGCGCGGGGCTGCTGTGTGTTTGACGCGGACAGGAACAAGATCGTCTGCTTTTACCAGGGGGATGTGGAACGCCGCGAGCTGGGCCGGGCGCTTGGCAGGTATCTGCCTGATTATATGATTCCGAACGTGTTCCGCCAGGTGGCTGAAATGCCGCTCACAAAAAACGGAAAGACCGACAGGAGGAGGCTCCTGGATCTTTATAGAACAGAGATAAAACAAAAAAGGAGGAGATAAGAATGGATGAACTGATGGAGATTCTGGAAGAGATCTGCCCGGATGTGGATTTTACGGAGGAAACGTCGCTGGTGGACGACAAGATTCTGTCGTCGTTTGATATTCTGTCGATCATCAGCGAGATCAGCGATGCGTTTGATATTACGCTGACCCCGGCGGAGATCATTCCGGAGAACTTTAATTCCGCGGATGCCATCTGGAATATGATCTGCCAGCTTCGAAACTGACCGCTGCAAGTGATAAATTAATTTTATACAGCAATAAAAAAAGTTAAATTGATTTTGTTACAGGCGCAAAATATAATCAGACTGATAAGTTTATTATATTAAATTTTAAGGAGGAAATGGAATGAGAAAGAGAACCGGCAAACTTTTGTCCGTGATGCTCGCGGCTTCTCTTGTGATGTCTCTTGGACCTGTCAGCGGAAGTGTTTTCGCGGAGGAAGCGGAGACCACGGAAGCTGTGACAGAAGCTGTCACCGAGGCAGCGGAAGCAGAAGCGGCGGAAACCGAGGCGGCGGAAGCGGAAACAGGGGCCGCAGATGAGATGGCGGCAGGCGGAGCAGTCTCCTTTACGCCAGGTACTTACGATGCGACGGCACAGGGCTTTGGTCCGGATGGAATCACAGTAACCGTCACAGTTTCTGAGAATGAGATCCTGAGCGTGGATATTGTGGGAGACAGCGAAACTCCGGCACTTGGCGGCGTTGCCGTGGCTGAGATGGGCGCGAAGATGGTGGAGGCACAGACGCCGAACGTTGACGGTGTGAGCGGAGCTTCTGTCAGCAGCGGCGCGATCATCGCGGCGGCGACGGAGGCGCTTGAGGCGGCAGGAGCCGATATCGCGGCGCTTGACGCAAACCGCAAGGACTCATCGGCAGAGCCTGTCGAGAAGACAGAGGAAACTCTGACCACGGACATCGTGATCGTGGGAGCGGGCGGAGCCGGCATGACGGCGGCGATCAAGGCGACGCAGGCAGGCAAGGACGTCATTCTTCTTGAGAAGATGTCCTACGCGGGCGGCAACACGACGAAGGCGACCGGCGGCATGAACGCGGCGGAGACGCA